>CAILAO010000997.1 GCA_903832105.1 uncultured Pseudomonadota bacterium
AACAAGCTGCAGACTTGATCATGTTTGTTTATCGTGATGAGTATTATAATCCAGGATCTGAAGATGCGGGGAAAGCAGAAGTCATCTTCGGTAAAAACCGTCATGGCGAGGTCGGTAAGATACTTTTCGCCTTCCAACCAAACTTTGTTTCGTTCCATAATCTCGCAAGGGAACAGTAAGCCCTTCAACTGCTTGCAACGTTAGATAAAAATTCCTATTTTCATTTGGCCGAGACTCTACTAAAATCCTCCATAGACCAATCTAAACTAAGGAGAATGTCCGATGAAAGGAATTTCTGTTTTTTTTGTGATGTTTTTTGCTTTTGGCATGTTTTCATGCAAAACCGTCAGTAGAGTCCCTGATTCAAATGTCGAAGGCCACTACGAAAATTTCAGTGAAAATGAGTTTAAACAGTACTGGTTTAAACAAGTGCTTCCTGCTGAATATGAGCCCACGCAAGCTGTGATTCTGAACAGTGAATTAGTCTTTTCATTTGACAAGATTTTATTAGTAAAGGAAATTCTAAACGCTGGCGCTGAGGCTTGGATTATTTCTCGAGATCGAAATATCAAAAATCAGTTGGCTGACGCTGGTTTGTCACCTGATGAAATTTCAAGGATCAGAATTGTTCCTGCCGATGTTCTAACTATTTGGACACGTGATTACGCGCCATTGACAGCGATTCCGAAGGAGTCTTCTGAGAAAGCGCTTCGTTTAATTGATATCAACTATTACGATCGAAGACCGTCGGATGATTTTCTGCCACAGAGCATTGCTCAGGATTATCAGATTTCGCGAATTTCAATCCCGGTTTATAACGAGGGCGGCAACATCATGTGCACGAATGATAAGTGTTTTATGACGATTCGTGTCACTGAAGCTAATAGCCCCCAATATACCAGAAAAGAAGACGTCTTATCGGAAGATCAGATCAAGGATTACTACGAGAAAGCTACGAGCAAAAAGATCACCATCATGCCGAGGCTGCCAACCGAAGGAACTGGTCACATCGATATGTGGGCCAAATTCATGTCGGATAAAGATGTTGTTGTTAACGAGGTTTGGGACGAAACCATGGATTACGTGAAAGGGGAAGGGCATAAAAAGGTTCTTTTGGATGTCAAAACTTTTCTTGATGCGCGAGCTGCCGACTTCACCCGTATGGGGTATCGCGTAACCCGTATTCCAATCCCCCTCCCTCAGCTTTCAGATCTCTCGATTAGTGAGCGTCGCTACGACGATTTTCGTGACGGCCAGGGAGTTTTTAGATCCTACACAAATGGACTCATCCTTAACGGCACGTACATCATTCCTCGTTACAAAACGCTTCATGGGGATGGCCATGGCGAAACTGGAGACTATCTCGACCGTGATCTTACGGCGAAATACGAAAGTGCTGTTACTGAAAGGCTAGCGGCGATTGGAATTTCAAAGCTAGGTTGGATTGATAGTGATGATACGATCGCCATCGGCGGAGCTGTCCACTGCACGACGATGCAGATTCCAAGGGCAAATTGAGCCTCTCTAAATTAGAGGCTTTAAAAACCTAGCTTTTCGTATTAAGTCAAGCTTGATCTGAATGTCTCTTCTTTGCTCTATCGTCATCATAGGCCCATAGATAACTCTAACTTCTCCGGAAGGTAATATTTCGATCCTATATTGCTTTGACCGAGGTAGATCGACGTTAAGAATTTCATCGGCAGTCTCACTTGAAAACGTATCAGAAGCGATAAGTGTTATGACTTCTGAATTGATGCGTTCGCTTAGATAGTCCATGTTGTAAGTTCCGATTGCTGCAATCTTTTTATCAAATACGAAAACCTTAGCATGGAGTTGAAGACGACTCGTCGTGTATACCCAAATTTGAAGATTACGCATGCTTTTGAGAAGTTCAATCCAGTCATCTAAGAAAAACGCCTGTGTAGGGAGGCTATCAGTGCTAGCGGGGCTATTAGTATGAATGATGATCTTGACGCCGCGATCGTTAGCTCTTTTTAATGCGGCTCTAGCCTCATCTGTGAGAACAATATAAGGATTCTGAATAATGAGTTCATGCTGCGTTGCATCGATCATTTCGATTAGAGCTTTAGTTATTTCATTCTTTTCGCCAAGAATAGAATGTTTGTCGATCACCTTGACGCGTGCTTCGTGCTGGGTCCTAAACGGTCGATAATTTAAATAGTCTCTCGAGGCAGTTAAGTGCTCTAGCTCTTCAACATAGGCGCGTTCGGCTTCAGTTGTTGTTCGTATCGAGTCCCCCTTCATCCATGCGTCCATCGCCCGGGCACAAAAAGGCAAATACCACCACACAGCGCCACCGCCGCCCGGACTTCCCGCAATTCTCACAGTCTGTTCATTAGCGAGTTCTTCTTCAATCGCGGCTGTTAATGGGGGTGCAAGTGAAGAACCTTCCATAAACACGTCGGTATCACGAAAGACCTGATCAGCTTCCTGAGGCGACGTTAGGTATCGATTTTGAATGTTGCGCCCCCCCGTTATCGTCAGCTTTCCATCGACCACAACAATCTTGTCATGATTTGATGCAATCAGTCGTTTGACGTCAAATTGCTGATCGTTGACAGCGTCTCTTACAAATTGCTCGATGTTTGAAAATATCGGATTAAATACAGCCACCTCCACACCCGCATCGACCAGCCCTTCCAGATAGACGTGCCCCCCCGCCCCGTTAGCCAGGACGCCCCCGGCAAGCGTCATCGATCCTCGTCCGTCGATAAGAAGGCGCACTTTGACTCCCTTAAGAGCTTTCTTAAGAAGCATCCCAAGAAATGCCTTGCCGTGGACATCTGGCTCCACAGTAAAATAAACGACATCGATCGTGCTTTTCGCACTTGTGATCACATTCCATCTGGCGTACCAAGCGTCGACATTATCGTTCATTAACTCAATTGGAGTGCGTTCGACCGGGAATGGAATTCCATCAAAAACCTGTTTTAATTGTTCATTTGCTCTTAAAATGCCACTACACAATCCAACGCACATAATAAACACGATACCTATGTTACGCATGGTGCCCCCCTGTTTAAAAATCTTATTCATCAGAATATCACAGCTTCAATTTAGTTTTTTTTCACAAATCGTTGCGATTGATATTAAGATCGGGCACATAGCACAAAATTAAGAACATCGGCTATATCAACAACGCCACTCAGCGGCAGAAGACCTCTAGGTATTCTTCTGCTCTTGCTTCTCTTGCTTCTCTTGCTTCTCTTGTTTCTCTTGCTTGTCAAGCGTGGCTTGAGACATAGCTGCAAGCCCGGCGATTGATCCGAGATTCATGGTATCGAGAGCAGAACTTGGTACGATAATCATCGATCCCTTTTCCTTCAACCCCTCGAAAAGCATGTTCATCCAGTCTCGGACACTCCTGTCAAACCTTTAGAGGATATTTTGCAACCCATTAATTTTAAAGAAAAGATTTATTAAAGCTCGATTTGCATCCCTAGTTCCACGACCCGGTCAGGTGGAATGCTGAAGTAGCTAATCGCTCTTCGAGAGTTTTTGGCTAGAAAAATAAACAGAAGTTTTCTCCACCACCACATATTCTTTTTATGCTCAGAGATAATGAGCGTTTCTCGGCCCAAATAAAAACTGGTTTCCTCGCTCCTGATCGAGCGTTCGATGATGTGTTCCAATTCACGCAGAATATTTAAAACCATCGGATGTTCCATAAATCCAAAATGAGCCACGACTTGGTAAATATTTGAGCCAAGATGACGAACAAACAGTCGCGTACTCGCCGCAACCTGAGGAATATCTTCTGTCACAATAGCAAGCATGACAACCGTTTCATGCAAGACATGATTATGTTTAAAGTGAAACAGCATCGCTGGAGGAACGACGTTAAGGTTCGGGGTCATGAATACAGCCGTCCCTGAGACACGCAAAGGCGTTTTATCGCTTGTGATGCTTCTCATGAAGTCTTGAATCGGAACGAAGCCCTCGCTAAGTGTCGCCGCAAGAAGTGAACGTCCTTTTTTCCAGGTTGTCATGATAAACACGAGAAATCCGCCAACCGCGATTGGAAACCACCCGCCTTCCCAGATCTTTGAAATGTTGCCAATAAAGAACGGGACATCAAAGGTCAAGAATCCTAGACTAAGAAGAACCGAACCCCATCGCGACCAATTCCAGACGCGTCTAGCAACGGGAAAGATAAGAATTGATGTGATAAGCATTGTCCCAGTAACTGCAACGCCATATGCTTCAGCGAGATTTGACGATGTCCTAAACATAAAAACAACAAAGACGCAAAGAATCATCAAGATCGTGTTAATCTCTGGAACGTATATTTGTCCCCGTTGTTTTCCTGATGTATGCACGACCGAGAAACGAGGCGCATATCCAATTTGAATCGCCTGCTGTGCAAGCGAAAACGCCCCTGAAATCAATGCCTGCGATGCAATCACGGTGGCAACGGTGGCAAGAACAACCATTGGAAATATCATGACGCCGCTCACGAGTGAGAAAAATGGATTCGCAAGCGCTTCTTGACCTCGAACGAGTAACACGGCACCTTGCCCAAAATAGTTAAGCAAAAGAGCAGGAAACACCAATGTGTACCAAGCCCTCGTAATAGCCCCCCGCCCAAAGTGTCCAAGATCCGCATAAAGCGCTTCCGCGCCCGTGATACAGAGAACCACCGCACCCAAAATAGTAATGGAGTGAATCCCATGACTCTTAAAAAAGATAAAGGCATGATAAGGGTTAATTGCGGTTAATACGTACGGTTCTTTTACGACCCAATAAAGACCGACGACGCCAATCGTAAGAAACCAAATCATCATGATCGGCGAAAAAACAGCGGCCACTCCTGCTGTACCACGTTTTTGCATTAAAAAAAGAAGGATCAAAATCACGGCTGTGGCCGGGACCACAACCGGTTGGAATACGGGCGTTATGGTCGTAAGACCTTCGATCGCAGAAAGAACAGATATCGCCGGGGTAATGACCCCATCAGCAAAGAGAAACGCCGTTCCCCAAATACCAAGAAGAACAAAAAAACCGGTTGCCGAAGCAAGCCTTCCGATAGAAACATGCCGCTGAATCAACGCAAGAAGAGCCAAGATTCCACCTTCGCCATTGTTATCCGCACGCATCACGAAAAAAGAATATTTCACAACAATAACCAAGGTGAGTGCCCAAAAAATAAGCGACAGAACCCCTAAAACGTTTGCTTGTGTAAAAGCTAACTGACGACTTGGGGCAAAGCACTCCTTGATCGCGTACAGCGGCGAGGTGCCAATATCCCCATAGACCACCCCGAGCGCGGCAAAGGCCATGGGCCATCGACTGGTCTCAGCGGAGACTTTTTGCTGTCCACCGCTTAAAACACCATCACTCTTTGACTTTGTTGCTCCTTGCGAAGTAGAATCAACCATAGTTCTATAAGTACCATAAACTTTTCTTATAGGCCACGTGGAGAATGCTCATTTGATCGATTTTTATACCCACACACTTTTGTTTGAAAAGGGAATCATCTCTTAACACCGTGAAATCAATTTCTCAAATTCGCAATATCGGGATCTCCGCCCATATTGATTCTGGTAAGACTACCTTGACGGAAAGGATTCTTTATTACTCAGGCAAGATCACGCGTATGGGAGAGGTCCACGGAAAAGGCGATCTCGGCGCGACGATGGATCACATGGAACTTGAGCAGGAACGAGGCATCACGATCAGTTCCGCCGCTACAACGCTCGGTTGGAAAAACACATCGATCAATATTATTGACACGCCTGGTCATGTCGATTTCACCGTCGAAGTCGAACGGTCGCTACGTGTTTTAGATGGCGCGGTATTTGTCTTGTGCGGTGTCGCTGGGGTACAGAGTCAATCACTCACGGTCGATCGTCAAATGAAACGATATAGCGTCCCCTGTATCGCGTTCGTCAATAAGCTAGACCGTGTTGGTGCTGATCCTTTTCGAGTGTCTAAACAGCTTGAGGAAAAACTGGGTCACGACCCTCTCCTCCTACAGATTCCTATCGGTCTCGAGGCTGACTTTAAGGGTATCATCGATCTCATACGCTTTAAGGCATACTACTTTGAAGGGGAGAAAGGTGAAGAAATTTATGAGGCTGATGTTCCCGATGACCTCATAGCGCAGGCGAGAAAGTATCGAGCAATTCTTTTTGAAAAGATCGCGCTTCTTTCTGATGAAATGATGGAGTCTTTTTTAGGTCATCAAGAGCTTTCTGAAGAAACTGTTCACAAAGCGATTCGCGAAGCCACGATCGCGCGCCGAGTCACGCCGGTTCTCATAGGATCCGCCTACCGCAATAAAGGTGTCCAACTTCTTCTTGATGCTGTCGAGCAGTATCTTCCAAGCCCGATCGATCGCTACTACAAGGCGACGGATTTGAATTCCAATACTCAGATCGCTCTTAGTCCGGATCCTGAAGCTCCTCTTGTAGCCATGGCCTTCAAAATAACGGACGAACCCTTCGGTCAATTAACCTATCTTCGCATTTACCAAGGGACTCTTCATAAAGGTGAAAGTTACTATAACTCGCGTCTCGGAAAGTACCAACGCATGGGTCGCATTGTTCAAATGCATGCCGAAAAAAAATCCGACGTCGAATGCGGCCTCGCAGGCGAAATTATAGCAGTCATCGGTGTCGACTGTGCATCGGGAGACACCTTTTGCGATGAGGGGCTTCACTATACCCTTGAAAGCATATACGCTCCCGATCCCGTCATTGATCTTGCCATTAAACCTACAAAGCAAGATGATCGCATCAAGTTAGCAAGAGCCCTTAATCGATTTGCAAAAGAAGATCCCACGTTCCACGTTCACTTCGACGAAGAATCTCACGAAACAATTATTCGCGGCATGGGGGAACTTCATCTCGAAATTTATGTAGAACGCATACGCCGCGAATACCACACCGAGGTTACCGTCGGGAGACCCAAAGTCAACTATAGGGAAGCCCCGACGCAGGCTGTTCCGTTCAATTACAAACATAAAAAGCAAACGGGGGGCGCAGGTCAGTACGCTCATATCGTCGGTGACATCCGACCTCTCCCGCAGGGTGAGGAGACTAAACTTCAATTCAGAAACGAGATCCGCGGTGGAGCGATCCCGAAAGAATATATCCCTGCGACAGAACGTGGCTTTCGAGACGCCACGAGCAAGGGACCTCTTGGGGGATACCAAGTTATTTATTGTGAAATCGTGCTCCGCGATGGGACCCACCACCCGATTGATTCTTCTGATATGGCTTTCAGGATTGCAGCACGCGATGCCTTTAGAGAGGCCTTTTTGAGAACAAAACCGGTATTTCTAGAGCCGATCATGAAGGTTGAAATCGAGACTCCAATCGAATTCCAAGGAACGGTTCAGGGGGATATTTCGGCGCGTCGAGGACTTCTACTGGGCAGCGAAGCAAGACAAAACGACATTGCGATTTTCGCAGAAGTTCCGCTTTCTGAGATGTTTGGGTACTCAACGCAGCTACGTTCAAAAACCCAGGGGAAGGCGATATTCTCGATGGAATTTGTGCGATATAAAGCCGTCCCTTCCAGTGTGCAGATTGAACTAGCCACCCAGTATCGCATCGAACAGGCGAAAGGGACGAAGAAGTAGCCGACACGGGCGTGTACTGAATGGCACAGGTTGGCATGGGAGCTTTGCTTCTGCTAATGGTCTTCGTGATGGTCCAGGATGTGCACCGGTTTTCGATTTTAGAGAATATCAGGAATTTTTTTA
>CAILAO010000998.1 GCA_903832105.1 uncultured Pseudomonadota bacterium
GTATCACCATCATCATCACATACAAAACTTGTTATGTTTGCATTAACCAAGGAAGTGGTAACAAGGAAAACTAATAGAAATGCACCAACTAAAACTAACTTCTTCTGACACTGTAGCATAAATACCGGTATTTTTAAGGAAATCTTAGTGGTTTAGCCGATAAATCTCTTGGAATACTATTAATGGAATTTTCCAGGAGACACGATTATGGCTGGGCCAGGTGAATATGTATCTGATGTAACTGAAGGCATTACATGTGTTAAAGATTTACCAAAAGCAAAAATTAAACGACATTCACGCACTTACAAGAAGCGTCCGTGCCCCTATTGCGGCCACGCATCCTATCGGGACAAGGTTTTCACACGGAAACTGCATGACCTCGGAGACCTTGCCGCCAACCGTCCCATCGATCTGTTGGTCAGCTATTCACAGCATTGCTGCTCAAAATGCAAAAAATACTTCAATGCTGACCTCAGCGAGTTGGCAGATCCCGGCTGTCACTATACCCGCAGAGTCGTCCACCTGGCAGTGCGATTGGTTGTGGAGGACGGCTTACCATACCGGCCGGCATCATGGCACTTATGGCGAGACCATCGGGTTTTTATCCCTTGGGCTACAATTCAAAACTGGGTTGAGGCAACGGGGGAAAAAAAGCCAGTGGCGAATTACCACTGACTACCTCGATGGCGTTCTGGCCGATTTCTCCGGCTATATTGCGGCAGATGAATTATATGATGGGCCGTTCTGCGTATTGTCCATTGTGGACAATCGCACTTTCAAACGGCTCATCTATGAGGTTCTTGACCATAATCCCACTCACGAAGATATGAGAACCTTTTTTCGTCGGTTCCGTATGGAGCTGGATCAAAGAGCGTTGACGTTGCGTGGTGTCACGACCGATGGATCGCCTTTATACCCGGAGCCCTTGGCTCAGATATTCCCCGGCGTTAGCCATCAGGTATGTGAATTTCATATCCTCAAGGAAATCAACAGAGAAATACTTAAAGCGGTTACACAGGAGCGACGAGAACTCAAGGAGAAGCTACCCACACTAAAACGTGGCCGTCCATCGTCGAGGGCGGCGCGAAAAGCAGCACATCGAAAGAAAAAGCTGGAGGACAAAATTACCGATTTGTTTGAGCATCGGTACTTGTTTGTGCGACATTCGCTCAGTCCTGCAGACAAGAAGATATTTTCACGTATCACCCGAGGCTTGCCTCATCTGCGAAATTTACGTCTGATCATGGATCAGGTCTATCGACTCTTTGATCGCCGTTGTCGCACGGAAACGGCTCTGGAAAAGTTGGCAGCGTTACGCCGCCATGTTCGGCGATTCAAAACACTGTGCCAGACGCTTAAGAAACTGTTCACGCCCAATATTGAAAAGGCGTTGACATTCCTTGATGATGCACAACTGCCATCAACATCCAATGCGGTTGAACGGGGGTATCGTCGCCACCGAAAGATGCAAAAGAGTATTTATCGAGTACGAACTCATGACCATCTCAGCCAGCGTGTGGCCATTGATATGCAGCGTGATGAGCAATCTCAAGGCCGCTTACAAACTGTAACAATGCTCCACAATGAAAGATTTGGGATTATATAATGCCGGTAACTATGCTACAGTGTCAAATTAAAAATTATTTACATCACATAGTTTTGACGAAAAAGAAACAGCAATATTTAAATAGAAAGGGGCAATTGTGGCAAAGAAATTGGAAGTTTACAAATGTATGATTTGCGGCAACATCGTCGAGGTTAATCACGGCGGAGATGGGCAGTTGGTCTGTTGCGGCGAGCCGATGAAGCTGCTTGTCGAAAATACAACCGATGCCGCGAAGGAAAAACATGTGCCTGTGATTGA
>CAILAO010000999.1 GCA_903832105.1 uncultured Pseudomonadota bacterium
GCTTAAATCGCGTGCCGCAAAATGAGCCCAAGATATCTGGAACTTGTAAGCTTCAGTTTGACCCGTTTTTAAGGGTTTTACTCATAGCCAATGAAGAGCCTGATTGCGATTACGGTCGGTTTGGCAGCTTGGAAAGTTTTGATCCATTGAAGGGCCGTTGGAAGATTCAAGAGATTTTTGGATTTTCTGACGAGGGGCCGGGGCATAGAATCCATTCAGTGATCAATGGCCAATCCATCATCAACGGCCAGTCCATCATCAACGGCCAATCCATTATAGAAGGCATTGGTATTATCAGTGGAGAATGTCTTAAAGACCCAAGTTGCCCTGGAAGAAAAGAAGCGATCATCGTAAATCGGCAAAGAATCCCGGAGTTTAACGACATGGTTCTTGCGGAAGGCCTCGCGCTGAATGAGGACTCCTTTAGGTCTTTTGAACCCAAGGGCGTTAGAATTCTTCAGATCCCAGCGGGACTCTTCAGTCAACCCGAACAGGAACGGTCAAGCCTAGGTGCTTTGATTAAAGGAATTGTGAGATCGGATGGTGGAAATTTTTCACCTATTTACTCGATTAGAGATTTTGCCATTTGGCTTCATCGAGCGGCTAATAATGGTGGAAAGTTAGACTCTCTCATGTGTTTTGGAGACCGATCGAATCCAAATTGTCCCTGGTAGTCTCTCATCGTAGTTGAATATAGTCGGGCGCCATGTCAACGCGCCCGTTTCTTTCTTGAAATCGCAAGTTAGTTGTGTTAACGATGGGGTGCGTTATACGGTTCGAGTCAGTGGAATATTGGTAACCACTTGATTTTACTTTGGCCCTTTCGCTTCACTTGTACTAATTCTAATAACAATTTGGGATTAGTTCAGGTAGAAAGCCAAGCGGCCGTTTTTGTATGGGGTGTATATGGATCGTTCAAAACTGGATGAAATAATTGCTTTTGTTAGCAAAGCTTTGCATCCAGCTGGGTACGAGTGCATCGAAGCAGAGTGGGAAAGCAGTACGAAAATTTTGCGCCTTTTTATTGATAACCCGAACGGCATTACGTTAGACCATTGTGTGGCAGCCAGTCACATTTTAACAAGTTTAAAAGAGCTCGATGATTTGATACCTGGAACATACGTTTTAGAAGTGAGTTCTCCAGGCTTGGAAAGACCTCTCAGGAGTAGAAGTCATTTTGAAAGGCATATTGGGGAGCTGATCCAAGTCAGATTGGCGAGTAAAATATCGGACCGTCGAAAAGGAATCGGTAAACTGGTATCGGTTTCGAGTAGTGAGGAAGTGGTTGTTGAAACTGCTCAGGGGGCCTGGTCTTTTCCCCTCGATCAAGTTCATCGAGCATCACTTGTTTATAACTGGGGAACGCAGAAAAACTGATCAAGTTCAAGATCCATAGTGATCAATAAGGAACATCGAAGATGATTTTGTTGGACGCTTCAGAAGTTGATGTCGAGCTGAAAAAAGTTATTGCGAATGTTAGTAAAGACAAAAATTTAGACAAAGCCGTTATTATAGATGCCTTGGAACAAGCTGTTGTCCACGCGGCGCGCAGAAATTACGGACCAACGGCCGATCTTGAGGCTCATTATGATGAGGAAAAGGATGAAATTGAGCTTTTTCAATTTCGAACAGTCGTTGAAAAAGTCGAAGACGTGGCCATGCAGATTTCTCTTCCTGAGTCTCAAAAACTAGATCCGGAAGCCTTGATAGGTGATTCGCTTGGTATCAAAATTGATACCAGTCAATTTGGGCGAATTGCTGCTCAGTCTGCTAAACAGATCATCGTCCAAAAAGTCAGGGATGCAGAGAGAGCACAAGTGTATGAGGAGTTTAAGGGGCGCGTAGGTGAAATTTTAAGCGGTCACGTGCGAAGATTTGAGCGAAATGATATTATTATCGATCTGGGTTGGGCCGAGGCCATTGCACCTGTAAAAGAGCAGATGCCAACCGAACGATATAGACCTAAGGACCGTATCCAAGGGTATGTGCTTGAAGTGAAAAGGGCTTCTCGCGGGCCTCAAATTGTGATTTCGCGCGCGCATCCCGGTTTTTTAATCAAACTATTTGAGCAAGTCGTTACCGAAATTTATGACGGAGTTGTTACGATCGAGAGCGCTGCAAGAGATCCTGGTTACCGATCAAAAATTGCTGTTTATTCGCGCGATTCATCGGTCGATCCGGTCGGCGCGTGCGTGGGATTAAAAGGGGCTAGAGTTCAGAGCGTGGTCTCCGAATTGAACGGTGAAAAAATAGATATTGTCCTGTGGGATAAAGATCCCGCACGTCTAGTTTGTAACGGACTGGCTCCAGCGGTTGTTTCGAAAGTTATCGTCGACGAAAAAAATCACAGTATGGAAGTTATTGTTGCTGAAGACCAACTGTCGTTAGCGATTGGTAAGAGAGGACAGAACGTTCGCCTAGCAGCTCAGTTGACGGGCTGGCGTCTTGATATTAAGAGCGAAGCGAAGCTTGAAGAACAATTTGCAGCCGCAAAAGAAATTATTGCAAACATCCCAGGACTGGGCGGAATGCGCGCAGAAATTCTCGTTCGTGAAGGGATTAAGCTTCCTTCAGATATTGCTAACTTGAATCCCAGGTCTCTTATGCGTCTCTTGAATTTGGATCAAGAAGCATCGGAAGCTATTATTGAATCCGCAAAAACGGTCGAGGACGTGGTGATTCCAGTGGAAAAAATAGTCCCAGAAGTGCGGGGGGGCGAAGAGGACATTCTCTCCAACGCTGTTGCTGATCCTAGTATGCCTGTAGCCCCTGAGATTGCCGAAGATTTGGCTCGTAATGATCGCATTGCCGTTTTTACAAAATTAGGTGGTGTAGGCCAGGCCACTGCACATGCGTTGGCTGATGCAGGCTATGGCACCATTGGAGATGTTATTGCGGATTCTGTCGAAGAAGTAGCTCAGAAGACTGGGCTTTCAATTGGCATCGCTCGTACGGTACAAATGGCTGCTGATCGATATTTGCAGGCGGAGTTGGATGAGTAATCAGTCTCGGTCGCGTAATGCGGCTGGGACGTGTTGCGAGGAACGGGCCCCCCCTCGCCGGCTCGGCGGGACCCGTGGCAATCTCGACGTAACACATTGTAAACAAGAGATTGAGTTAGGAACGCTAATGACCAAAATTCGGGTATTTGAGTTAGCTCGAGAACTTAAAGTTGAGAGTAAGATCCTTTTGACGAAGTTGAAAGCTGCGGGATTCGATCTCCCAAGTCATCAAAGTAGCCTTACTCCAGAGCAGGTGGAGCTGATCAAGAGCGGCAAACTCGGTACGGGAGCAGTTTCGACACCCGAGGTCGCAAAGCTCTCTGCTAAACCCACCGTGGTACTTCGTCGTAGGAGACCACAGGCCGCAGAGCAAGAAACTACTGAACAAACAGAAGAGCAAGAGGCTAGCTCGGATCAATCTCTAACGGAAGATTTTGAGATAGAAGCTGTTATTGAGCCACCAACGAATGAAGAGCATGAGGATGTTTTTGAATCCGCTTCTGGTTCTGAGGTTAAAACACTTCCAAAAGATGAATTGGCCGCATCTTCATCCGTAGAAAAGACCGAGGATGAATCATCGACAGGACCTATAGAAACGGCGGCTGCGCCAAAGATGACTCCGGAGGTCCAGACACGCCAGTCGACAGTTGCAAGAGGCAGGCCTCAAGCAGAAAAAGCTGGCGCAACGATTGTTAGAAAAGCGAGCCCTGCGGACGCTCAGCCTCCCGTTCCGCGCCCTAGGGAGACTCCGCGGGGAAGATATCCAACTTCCAGGCCTCAACCTGACGTGAGAGTTGGAGATAAGAGACCAGAATTCCGATCGGAACGAGCGGACCCATTTGGTCCTAGAACAATTAGAACAGATAAAGCTCCTGATATTGCGCCTCCACCCGCTCCCGACGAATGGGAGGGCGGGAGAACAAGAAGGCGGGATCCTAAGGATATTCGACGTAAAACCGACGAAGAAGAACTGCAACAGCGTAAAGCTCTTGCGAAGAAAAGAGAGGAAGGAGCTTTCAACGCAAGGGCGATCCTTTCTCATCTCGAACTGAAGAGCGTTGATGCCATTGAAGAAGAGTTAGTTGTTCTGGATGACACTTTTCAGCGAAGAACAGTTTATACACCGTCTGCTTCGAATAAGAGAAAAGATATCAAACGAAGAAAGGATCTTAAAAAAACGCTTATTACAACTCCTCGAGCCTCGTATCGTGTTGTCAAAATGCTTGGTCCAACAATTACAGTTGCAGAGCTTTCAAAGCAGCTGACAATAAAAGCTTCCGAATTAATTAAAAAGTTAATGGCGCAAGGCATTATGGTTACGATCAACGCAACCGTTGATACTGAAACTGCAGTTCTTGTCGCGGGTGAATATGGCTTTGAAGTTCAAATGGCTCAAAGAACCGTGGAAAACATCATAGGTACAAGAGCTGATGAGAATATAGAGCTTCCGACAGAGTCACGGCCACCCATCGTGACTGTCATGGGTCATGTTGACCACGGTAAGACAAGTATCCTTGATGCTATTCGCAAAACGAATATCGCAGATGGTGAAGCGGGCGGTATTACGCAGCACATTGGCGCGTACACGATCAATCACGCTGGGAAGCCGATCACTTTCCTTGATACCCCTGGCCATGAGGCGTTTTCTTCGATGAGAGCGAGGGGGGCAAAGCTGACAGATATCGTG
Source organism: uncultured Pseudomonadota bacterium (assembly GCA_903832105.1). Taxonomy (GTDB): domain Bacteria; phylum Bdellovibrionota_B; class Oligoflexia; order Oligoflexales; family CAILAO01; genus CAILAO01. Next base: position 4,690 of record CAILAO010000999.1, read on the forward strand.
GTGCTAGTTGTGGCGGCTGATGATGGCGTCAAAAAACAGACCATCGAAGCGATCTCTCACGCAAAAGAAGCTGAAGTTCCTGTCATTGTCGCCATTAATAAAATTGATAAACCGAATATCAATCTCGATAAAGTCTATAAAGAGTTGTCAGAGCAGGGCGTGCAACCAGAAGAGTGGGGCGGAGAAATCCAGGTCGTTAAGGTTTCGGCCCTCGCCAAAATCGGGCTAGATGAGCTTTTAGAGGCCATCTTGCTTCAGGCTGAAATGCTTGAACTTAGAGCCGCTCCATGGGCTAAAGCCGAGGGGGTGGTTATTGAAGCCCATCTTGACAAGGGAAGAGGTCCCATCGCTACGGTTATGGTGACTAACGGAACGTTAAAAGCCGGTGATTTTATTGTGGCTGGTACTCAAACCGGTTACGTACGTGCGATGTATGATCATTTAGGAAACGTTGTTGAAGAGGTGTTCCCTTCGATTCCAGTTCAAGTTCTCGGATTATCTGCTGTTCCTGATGCAGGAGATCAGATACATGCCGTTGATGACGAGAAAGTCGGCCGTGAAGTTGTTGAGTTCAGGCTTGAAGAAGTCCGTAAAGCTAACTCAGCCAAGTCAAGTTCCGCAAGTCTTCAAGATCTTTTGGGAAAGATTAGAGCATCCGAAATGATGGAAGTTCCTATCATTCTCAAAGCCGACGCGCAAGGATCCGTTGAAGCAATAGGTGATGCTCTTACAAAGCTTAACACGGAAAAAGTTTCTAATCGTATCATCCATCGGGGCGTTGGCGGTGTCACAGAGTCGGATATTGCGCTTGCTGCAGCGTCAAAGGGCGTCATTGTAGCTTTTAACGTTAGGGCTGGTCGCGGACTTGATGAACACGCTGAAGAACAGGGTGTTCCTGTTAAATATTTTAGCATTATTTATGACGTCGTTGATGCGATTAAGTCGCTCATGGCAGGGAAACTACCTCCTATTGTGAAAGAGGTTATTCTTGGCCATGCCGAGGTTCGTCTTCCGATCAGCGTTCCGAAGATTGGTACGATTGCTGGTTCCGCTGTCACCGATGGAAAGATTACAAGGACAGCACACTGTAGGCTCGTAAGAGATAGTGTCGTGATTTATAACGGTCGCGTTGGTTCCCTGAGACGATTTAAAGACGACGTTAGAGAGGTTCTTTCGGGTTACGAATGCGGTATTGGCATCGAGGGATATAATGACGTTCACGAGGGTGATGTCATTGAAGCTTATGTACTAGAGGAAACAGCTTCCACACTATGAGTAAAAGAAAAGACAGATTAGCTGATGAAGTACGAGATATTTTGGCGAGTTGCCTTTTAGGTGGGCAAATGCAAGATCCCCGTTTAGCGGGGGTTACAATCATTGATGTTCGTCTCAGTGGTGATCTACAAATCGCGTCGGTTTATTTCCGTGTTTTTGGTGATATGCCGCATAAGAAGTCGCTGGTCGGATTGCAGAGAGCCACTCCTTTTTTGAGAAAGCATCTGGCTCAGACATTGGATATACGTCGAGTCCCGGAATTAAGATTCTTTTTTGATGAGAGCCCTGAACGTGCTGCAAGAATCGATGAGCTTTTTGCTCAAATTAAGGCGGGTTCTCACGGTGACTCATGATAACTGCAGGGCTGCCACTTAGAGATATTTCTGGTTTATATGGTTTGCTAGCTGTCGACAAACCTGCTGGTTTAATCTCAAAAGACGTGTCTCGCCTTATTACAAAAGAGTACAGGCGTGTTCGCATTGGACATGTTGGAACCTTAGATCCAATGGCATCCGGGGTTCTTCCGATTCTTTTTGGAGAGGCAACAAAGCTGCAAGATTATCTGTTGGATATTCCAAAAACCTATGAGTTTGACGTGCAGTTTGGCTTTGAAACAGACACCCTTGATGATGAAGGTGTTAAGCAGATAGAGGGGCCATGGAAGCACATATCTCGTGAGATGATTACCGAAGCCATCCTTAATTTCACAGGTGAGCTGGACCAAATCCCTCCAATCTATTCAGCCAGGAAATATCATGGGACTCCTCTTTACAAGTATGCCAGAAGGCAAGAAAAAGAAGCTGTTCCGATAGAGGGTTTATCCAGAAGAGTCACAATTTCTTCTTTTGAATTGCTGGATTATCAATCGGGGCGGGCTGCTTTTAGGGTGCAATGTTCTAAGGGGACTTATGTTCGTTCCCTTGCGCGAGACCTATCAAGGAGCCTGGGGACTTATGGAACAGTGATACGGTTACGTAGAACGCATGCCGCAGGTGTTCCGCCAGAAAATGTAATTAAGCTTGAGGAGTTAATGCAAAGTCTCGGTGAGCTGCCTTCTTTGGTACAACCCATCGAGAAAATTTGGTTGGGATTTCCTCACTGGACTGCTATAGAGTCTCTTTGGCAATCGCGCTTAACATCCGGACAAACGCTTGTTTTGGAATGTGAGCAGTTTGAAAAAGGTTGGACGTGTCTAGAGGACAATTGCATGATTCAGGCGAAACAGAATCATCTGGATATGCAAAATCGAGATTGTTTTTCAAGGCTTGTAGGTCTTTCGAGCAAGGAAGGCAAAGTCTTTGGGATAGGATTCGTTCAAAATTTCGGACATGGAAAAGTCACAATACACATGAAAAGGGGTTTGCTATTATGAAAACGACTCAATCAGATTTTCTTTTTACCTCTGAATCGGTGGGTGAGGGCCATCCAGATAAGGTCGCTGACCAGATTAGCGACGGCATTTTAGATGCGCTTCTTCAGCAGGATAAAAATGCACGGGTTGCGTGCGAGACGTTGGTCAAAACAGGTTTAGTTATTGTTGCAGGCGAAGTTACTACAACCGCTTGGGTTGATTTTGCCGCAACAGCACGAAAAATCATTGAGGAGATTGGTTATACAGACCGGGCTTTGGGTTTTGATGCTAAGAGTTGCGGTTTCTTAACCGTGATCGAAGAACAATCTCCTGATATCGCGATGGGTGTTACAGAAAACCCCAGAGAGCAAGGGGCGGGCGATCAGGGAATGATGTTTGGCTACGCTTGTAACGAGACTCCTGAATGCATGCCGATGTCCATTATGTTTTCCCATCAGCTCCTTCGCAGGCTCTCTGAGCTAAGGCATAAGCGGGATGTCAATTTTTTAAGGCCTGATGCTAAGTCCCAGGTGACGATTGAGTATAAGGAAGGCCGTCCTGTTAGAGTTGACACCGTTGTCGTTTCAACACAACACTCTCCCGATGTCGAACAAAAAACCATTCGTGATTATGTGATCGAAAATGTTGTGAAGAAGATTATCCCAGTTAAATTCTTAAATAACACGAAATATTACATTAATCCGACGGGCCGTTTCGTCGTTGGCGGACCGCAGGGTGACTGTGGTTTGACCGGCCGGAAGATTATCGTTGATACTTACGGTGGCCACGGGGCTCACGGTGGGGGTGCCTTTTCAGGAAAAGACCCCTCGAAAGTGGACCGATCTGCGGCTTATGCTGCGCGATATGTTGCTAAAAATATTGTTGCCGCCGGTCTTGCTGAAAAGTGTCTCGTTCAGATTGCTTACGCAATTGGCATTGCAGACCCGGTTAGCGTCTACGTCGATACTTATGGGACTTCTAAGTACCCAGCAGAGAAGATTTCTGCCTGTGTTCGCGAAATTTTCCCGATGAAGCCGCGCTCTATTATAGATCACTTCGATCTTCTTCGCCCAATGTATAAGAAAACTGCGGCGTACGGTCATTTTGGTCGCAGCGAATTTCCGTGGGAGAAGACTGATAAAGTTGATGTACTAACACCAGATGGATATGGTACATAACCAGGTGCGCCTCCTCCTCCTCCACCTATCGCGACCACATAGTTTGCCGTACCTGTTCCAATAGTAGTAGGCGTTCCGTTGTTACCTTGAGCAAAAGCA
>CAILAO010001000.1 GCA_903832105.1 uncultured Pseudomonadota bacterium
GACTTAAACGTGATCTCTTTCGGAAAACTTTTACTTGATCAGCCACACTTCGTCGTATCTCTCGTAGAAGTTTTAGCGAAAAAGCTCAAGCTTCAAGAAATAGATCACGTTTAAGTCTCAAGTTTCAAGTCTATGTCTATGTCTATGAGGACGTATATGTTAACCCAGTGCCATTCAGTACACAATCTAGCGAAATTTACTTTTTGTCCCTCGGAACCGGTATGCTCCTGATCGCCCTTTCCGCTAGGTCGAGGGCCTTGTTCTTAAGCTTGGCATCCTCGGCTATTGCCTTACGTTCTTCGTACAGCGCAAGCTCTTTAGATAGTACTTGTTTGAGCGTTGTCATTTCCACGGGCTTAGATTCATAGTGGTGGATTCTGCCCTCGTTGACTGCCGCCTTGGCTGCTTCCAAATCGGTGAAGCCCGTGAGCAAGATCCTCGGCATCAACTCATTACACTTGATGACTTCTTTGAGGACATCCGTCCCCTGGAGGCCTGGCATCCGCATGTCGCAAATGACTGCGTCCAACTTCGTCACCTTCGTTTTTACGAGTTCGAGTCTTCTTACAGCCTCTTCGCCAGAAGAGCAGGTGACAATCTCATATTCATCGTCCAAGGCATCCCTTAACGCTCCGAGAAGATCTGTATCGTCATCGACTAGCATGACCGTGTATTTCTTTTTTCCATGGGATTACCTCTTTTTGTGTTGAGCTAGATTAATATCATTATATTTGAGGCTCTTCAAAAATGACAGATATTTTTAGATGCAAAAAAATTATCCGATAAGGAAGCTCTAAGCAGTCTTGATACGCGGGAACTTAAAAGTAAACGTGGTGCCCTGGCCAACCTTGGATTCGATCGACATCTCACCTTTCATCGAGGTCACGATGGATCGTGAAATCGACAGTCCTAGCCCCGTTCCCGCACCGGCAGGCTTCGTGGTGAAGAAGGCGTCAAACATTTTGGCTAGAACGTCTTCCGGAATCCCGCATCCATCATCGCTTATACTCAGTTGAATCGATTCTCCCACATCGGACGTACGGATGACGATCGTGCCGCCTTTTGACGCCTTGCTTTCAATGGCATCTTTGCCGTTGGATATGAGATTCATCAGGACTTGTTGCAACTTTCCAAATTGGCCAATAATTTGTGGCGCAGCACTTTTAAGGTGTGTTTCGATATTAATTCCGACCTTTTTGAAAAGATCTTTAACAAGGAACATTGTTTCTTCCACGACCCGATGGATGTTTGTGACCTCATCTTTGTCCTCCTCGGCCCGCGCAAATCTTCTTAAGCCATTGACAATACGGGCCACACGATCGAGGGCGATTTCGTGACGGTTGACTGCGTCAGTCACCTTGGGATCGATGCTGTCTCCAAGTCTGGTCTTCAAAACATGTGTCGAGGCTTTCATAATCGCCAGAGGGGTGTTGATTTCGTGGATGATGCTCGCCGCCAAAACACCGATTTCAGCTAGTTTGGCGGAATGAAGGAGTTGGGTATGCAAAAGCCGTTTTTCCCTTTCGGCGTTTTTCTGCTCGGTGATATCAAGGCATGAAAGCATCGCAGCGATGGGCTTCTCGGCGCGATCGGTCACGATGCTCAGGGTGACACTGGCCTCCATCGTCGAACCGTCGCATCTTTTTATCCAGTGTTCCTCGATCGACTGTCCGCCAATGGCTAATTGTCCAAACATTTCGTCGGTCTTTGGCGATTCGGGAAAGAAGTCTTTCAACTGACTAGGTGAGTCATTTTCTGAGACCCTCGCCATGTCGAGGAAAGAGCGGTTCATATAGGTGATCTCGCCGTTCAGCGAGGCAAAAACGACCCCAGCGATTGAGGAGTCGATCGCCGCGTCTTTAATATGCAGGAGATTTTCCTTCGATTTGTCGAGGAGGAGATCCTCAAGAAAGCTCGTTGGAATTTTTTTACCTGGTGATACCATCATTTCTCCTGACCGATAAATTGACTGGCCGCGCAGTCGCATTCCTTCATTTATTTCGAAGGTGTCCACGCGTGATAAGAAATAGTAGCAGGCACATACGACATTAACGCCAGAAATTCCTTCATCACGGGGGGATCGAAGCAGCCGTCCAGCCTGCATATAGCGCTTAAGGCGCTTTCAAGGGTATATTTCGGTTTTCCTTGACGGTCCTCAAAATAGTAGGCAAAGGTATCGGCCAACCCCACAATCCCGGCGAAAATATGCACCCCTTCCAAGTTGGTCTTCGTCAGCCGACCCCTTTTGCCATTTGGGAAGCCAGTCCCATTAAATCTTTCGTGGTGTTGCATAATTATCACAAATGCATCTTCAGGAAAAGTCGCTCTGACGGAGACCTCGAGATCATTCAGACGAATGACGCCCAAGGCTGGGTGCCTCTCATAGGTTTTCTGATGTTCGCGCGACAGACTCTTGGTGTATAGATCAGGGATATCCAGTTGAGTGAGGCCGATGTCGTGAAAAAGCGACCCGAGGGCGATGATTCTGAGGTCGACATCCGAAAACCCCAATTTCTTGCTGATTGCTGTGGCCATCAGCGTGACAAACGAAGCGTGCTCGTATAATTCTCCGCGCTTATCGATGAGATCTGCTATGGCTTGGATCATTTCCGGAGCTTCGGAGATGCTAGAGACCGTTTCGGAGACTACCTGGTGGGCTAGCGCAACATTTTCCTTGTCAAGGCAGGACATGATTCGGCCTGAACAATCGGAAAGCTTTGAAAAAGCCTTGCCGATCGTCGCGCTGAGCATTGCGTCCTTGACTGACTCTCGGCGCGAATCTTGGATGTGCTGAAAGAATTTATCCCTGTCCGCCTTCCAGATCAAGATATTCGAAAAACTCTGAATTCTAGAAATTACCGACAGAAGCTCCTTGATCCTCTCGCCAATCGTCTGAGGAGTGAGAGCGGGGTTGATGTACTCGACTATCGAGCCAGATCCCTGGATCCAAAGGCCAAAATTGAGCTTCTCGGGGACAAGCGCTCGCAGCAGTGGTGGATAGACTGAACAGAAATCGCCTATTTGGCTAGCTGAAACACTGATACAGGATTCCATGGTTTTTTGGGTAAAGGTGTACTTTTTCGCCATAGTCAATCAGGTCATCAGCGCGAGGCCAAAAACGTCAAAAATCTCAGCTCAGCGCCGCGCCGCGCCGTTGGAACAAAGTAACAATAATTTAGTATAACATAAAATCTAATTACTGAAAAAGTAAAAAAAAGAAATAACACACGAAGAATCAGCATAAACTAGGATGTGTACTCAATTGGCGCAAAAGCCTTCTATCGCTTAGACTTAGTCTTCGTCATTGTCTTATGGCTTAATCGTGATCTTTTTTCTGAAGACTTTAGCTTTGACTAAGCTTAGAAAGCACTGAAACTATCCATGATTCATCAATAAGCATCGTCCTCAACATCACGCACCCGCAGCAATCTAGTCCCTGATCGTCTACGAAA
>CAILAO010001001.1 GCA_903832105.1 uncultured Pseudomonadota bacterium
ACTCCTTCACCTAAAATCGAGACGCGATCATTAAGTTTAAACGGATGATTAATATAACTTGGATCTAGCGGAATCTCGTCAACACGTTTGTACTGGTCGGGGCGAATCTTTGAAAGCTTATCATAGATTTCTCCGGTCCAGGGTGTCACTGCCGTCGACTTCTTCGCGAGCTTTAAGCCAAGAAGGAGATATTTCTCAGCTTCACTTTTAAGAGGTAAAGCGACTTTATCTACCTCTGCAGCACCTTTTGCTTTGGCTTCAGCTGTTCCGGCACCACTTGCGCTCGCTGCCAAAAGTTTTTCGGCCGTTGTGTCATACATTTCACCGATCCTGTAGAGTGAACCGAGAGAATACTCAACAACTCCCATCCGAGCGACAGTTTCGTACTGTGTTTTTAACTCGTCGAGACGCTTTTGAATTGCGCTAATATCCTCTTTAAGCGAGGCGCCCACCTTAATGGGAGGACGCATAAGAATCTCGCGCCCTTCCTCCGCCCATTTAAAGAGGACTCGTGCGGCAACTTTACGAGCATTGATAGCGGAAGACTTGTTTTCTGGAAGCTTGTTTGCTAGGGTCTTGATCGAACTTCGAGCCTTCTCCTTATTTCCTTCGTTCCAGGTCATTTCAGATGCTCTTGCCTGCGCAAAGAGAACATCATCTTCAGATTTCTTTAGTGGACTACCTAAAAATTTCTCATAAATCGCTCGCGACTCTCCTGGACGTTTGATCTCGTCGAGAATTTCAGCAAGCTCAAAATAAGTCACAGTATCGGCTCTTTCCGGATAATTTTGGATAAGCGTCAAAAGAAGTTGCGCCGACGTCTCTTCTTTCCCTGTAATGCGATGGAGACGAGAGGCGCATAGCAATGCTTCGGAAGCTCTGGAATCACTTGGGAAGCTCATTGCAAACTCCTGAAACTTTTGCGCGGCTACCGTAAAGTTCGTGGTTCTTTCGCTGGCAGTGGCTAAGAAGAAGTAGGCATCTACCTTGTAGCGCGAAGATTGGTAGTCGCGAAGAAGGGTATTTGCAGCAACAATGCCACGCTCGATGTTTCCCGCAGAAAGGTAGTTGTTAAACGATTTGACAAGTGTGAAGTCGGCGCTGGCATCGCTGGAAAATAGCGTTTGAAATTCCAAATTTCTATCGCCAGCTTCGTTATACTTCTTTTGCTGACTAAGAGATTCAGCAAGTTGAAAAAGAACATACTTGTACGTTTCTGTAACATATTCTCCGACTTCCCTGTTAAGCGGAAGGTTTGCGGTATGAATGTCTTTCGCCAGCGTCACCCCTTCGTCAAATAGATGCTTAGCCTTATAATACTCAAAACTTTGTTGAGCTGACGCGCCAGCCTGTTCGGTCTCGGCGGACTTAAAAATGATGTCTCGATAGCGGGGTAACGCTTCCGTTACGTGACCATATTGAAATAGAATTTCGGCCGAAAAGTAACGCATTGAAACACTCTTTTCGTCACCTGGAAGCAGTGTCGCATAGTTATCCATCATTTTGATGAATTTTTCCTTTTCCGGCGGAACTGAAAAAGGTTTTGTCATGCCTTGAACGGGAGGAGTTTCAGGAAATCTTGTATTGCTCACCACTTCATTCATCGAAGCAACAGCGTTAAAGGCAGCATCCTTAAGCCGTTTTCCCGCCGGATCAGCTTGAGTGACCAGATAGTATTGCGTTGCCGCTTCATCCAGTTTGTGGAGCTGTGTTAATAGATCAGCCAAAAAGTATCTAAAGTCATAGCACTTACTAGACTTGGGGAATGTTGCCAGATAAAGCTCGTAAATCTTCACAGCAGCGATGGAATGCGGTTTTTTCCCCTTTAAGGCCTCTTGGTGATAAGCTGTTCCATAGCCAGAGAGGATGTTTTCGACGAGATCTTCCGCTTCTTTGATGTTCGCTTCTTTTTCTGAATTTGCCTTCGTCCAGATCGTTTGCCCGAAAAAGAGCGATTTCATTCGTTCTAGATCTGAGGCGACAAAACTTGGATCAATACCGCTTGTTTCTCGATAATGAAGAAGCGACAGATAACGTCTTGGGTTCTCAAGATTGGTCGGATCTTCCCGTAATAGTTGTTCAATAATCGCAATTCCTTTTTGATAATTACCTTCGTTCCCATAGATTTGAGCGAGTCTTTCAAGAGTTGCAAAAAAATGATCGCGGCGTTTTTCTTGCTCGAAAAATTCTTTTGCGGTCGCCACATCGCGAAGCTCGGCCCAAAAAAGTGAGAGATCTTTTAAGGTTTCCTCCTTAAGATCATAGGAGCCACGATACAGTTTATTTTTCTCAACCAGTTTTGAGGCGAGTTTTAACGCAATAACCGCCTTTTGACTGTGGAATTCTTTCTTGGCCTTTTCATTCTCCCGTAAGGCAAAGTGTGACCAACCGATTTTGTAAAAAGCATACGCGCAGACGGGTGAGTCTTTTTTCTCACTGACCTCTTTATATTGGTCGAGAGCAAGAGAATATTCTCTGCGACCGAAGTAGTACTCACCAAGAACCAGTTTCGCATGCATAGTGAGCTTTGATTCCGGGAAGCGCTGAGACATCAATTTGTAGTAGTTAGGAGTGCTCTCGCTACTAATCCGAGTGAGGGATAGGATAAGATAAAACATGTCTTCATCTTTAACGAGATGCTTCGGCGCCTTATTAACCAGATCGCGAAAGGTATTTGCCGCGTTGGTAATGAAAGTGCGATCATGGCTAATCTTCGGTTCTTCTGTCTTCTTGCCGGATTCAACCCATTGCTTATAATTATCATGAAAATTTTTATTGGTTAACTTTCTCGTATAGTTATGCTCTGCAACATAAAGGTGCGCGAGCTTTCTCCAAAACATGGTGTTTTCTGTTTCAGAAGTGCTTCTCTCCAGAAGGGCATTGATAGAAGCGATTGTTTTCTGTCGTTCGATGGACGCGCCTTCCGACATCTCTACATTTTCATCCTCATCTGTGAATTGACTGGAAAAGTAAGACGCGTAATCTTCTACGGTCGGCGGTTGCTCTTCCATCCTGTCTTGTGCAAGAACGGCGGTGCCAAAAAAAGTGATGCTAACAAGCGAAAGGCAAACAAACCAATTGCTACGAATCTTCATAAGGCCCCCTCTAAAGAAGCTCGAAGAAAGAGATGTGGGTTGTGAAGGACTGCTATACCATAGAATTATAGCATATTGAATTATAGAAGCTATTATCGTGAACTATCTAATGATACGGGATGTTCTGGAAGAAGTTTACTGATTCCCAAATCTTTATGTCTGTCAAACTGGCTGAAATTCTGACAAAACTGCACGAATGTATTGCTCGAAATTACTCTGCAAAATACTCGAAAGTTCCATGCTTAAGATAAGAGACGCCGGTTCGATCCCGAAAATCCTGATGGGAGGAATGGCATAGCCCAGGTTTTTTGCCATGTCGAGTATCTTTAGAAGATCACCTTCATGGGTTGAAAATCCTGCAAGATCCTTTTTTGTAGAGACATCATGCGGCGAAAATACCTGATAGTGGCCGGGGGCTTTGCCCATGCGTACACAGTCAACGATCATGATAGTTTCGGTATTTTCGTTGAAAAAGCTAAGAAGTTTTAATGTGTCATTGGCGATATCGTGGACTTCAGAATCTTGCAGCTTTTTATTAAGGCCTTGATCGATTATATGTTCGACGATGCGAAGACCAATCCCGTCATCGCTCATCGAATAGTTACCCATGCCAACTAAATATTTCATAGATTCTGTCTGAACCCAGAAGAGAAGGGCCATGAAACCAGAGTTTGGTCTCATGGCCCTTCATCAGAAAAACTTTCTACTTTACGAATTTTACATCAAGATAATGCGTCGAACACGAAATGCAAGGATCGTAAGCGCGAACCAGCATTTCTAACGCGAGTTCCATCTCTTTTTCGGATTTCCCCGCTTTTAAAAGATCAGGCACTAACTTATCAAAATCAAGCTGGATGTTGGCATGATTCTGATTTGTTGGAATGATACAGTCACCGGCAAGGCACATATAGTCCTTATCGTATTTGTACCAATGGAACAGGATTCCGCGAGGAACTTCGGTGGCTCCGGCGCCATCGCCAAACTTAGTTGGTTTTACAAGCGACTCTTCCTTAACGCCTGTCGCGATGAGTTCGTCAAGAAGTCGGAGCGATTCGTGGACACTATGCACTACTTCAACGACCTGGGCGGCAGAATTAAGATAGGGGTTTCCAATGAGAGGCTTCATGCCGAGCAAAGCTGCGATTTTCTTGGCTTCTGGATGGAGCTGATCAAAGTTATTATTAAACCTCGCAAGAGCGCCTGCAGCATAGCTTGGAGCCTTATTCTTCGTATATTTCGCGGTGGACCTTGGCGTCATATACTCGTTAGTGCAACGCCTGTAATCCGAAACTTTGTAGGTTTCTTTTGTTCCATCAGGCATGACTGTTTGTATATCGCCATCATAGAGTCCATATTCTTCGGATGAATGAAGAGCCATGTACTCCGTGGGACGATCAAACTTAGGGAATTTTCCTGCGAGCGAAGCCACTGTTCCGAGAATTTCAGTCACATCCGGCATGATTTCTTCGACAAATCTCTTCTTCAGTGTCTTAAGAGCTTGGGTCGTTGGTAACTCCGCAAAACCTCCTGGAACAACCTTGGTCGGATGAGTGGTCCTGCCAGCAAGGACTGACCCAAACTCATGACCAAATCTCTTCAGTCGAAGTGCCCTTTTTACGAGTTCGCCGTGAGTTGGAACAAGCGGAAATACGGAAGGTACGCCTAGAAGATCAGGGGCCACGAGAAAGAGCACATGAAGAACATGCGAATCATAGTTTTCCGCATGTTTAAGGAGTGTCCTTAACTTTCTCGTTTGCGGCGTGACTTGAATACCGAGCGCACTTTCGGTCGCTTTAACCGATGCCAGCGTATGACCAACAGAACAAATTCCGCAGATCCTGCTTGTGATCCTGGCAACCTCAGAGTAATGCCGTCCACGCACCATGGCTTCAAAAAATCTGGGCGCTTCTGGAACCTGCCATTCACACTTTTCGACGTTTCCGTTTTTGACGTTGACAAGGATATTTCCGTGACCTTCAACGCGTGTTACGTGATGAACATGGATATTGATGTTGGCGCTCATTATTGCTCACTCCTATAATTCGACGTCCACATTCTTGATTTGGTTTTTGCTCGATCGGGGCTCAAACCACCCTTTTCGATTAACACCTTTGTCAAAGCTTCCTGATTTGGATGATCAACAAATCCCCTGCAAGCTTCACAGGGTACGCCGTCAGCTGGGCAGGGAGCACCGCAACCAGCTCTCGCGGTGACGCCTAAACAGTGATCGCCTAAATGGTAGCGGCAAACCGTTTCGCGCATTTTACAGTCAACGCAAACGGGATAATTTGGAACAAAAGGTGTCTTGCCGTGCAATAAATCGGAGACAATTCTTGCAAACTCGTTTTTATCAATCGGGCAACCAGTAATATTGTAATCGACTTTAATCGCTTCCGAGATCGGTTTGGCTTTTGCGCTGTCAAGATGCGGCATCTCCGCGTCTTTGCCATAAACAGCTTGCTTATAATCGTTTTGATGATTTTTAAGAGCGTTGATCCCCCCGATCGTCGCACATGAACCATAAGCTATGACGACAGACGATCTCTTGCGGATATCCTCAAGTCTCTTGCGATCTGCTTCTCTTGAGAAACTGCCTTCGATAAAGGAGACATCGATTTGCTCTTTGGTTTGTTCTGACATGGCTTCGCGGAACTCAACCACTTCAATATGGTCTAGAAGTCCCATGAAGACTGGTTCTCCGAGGTTTGTAACCTCGATCTGACACCCTTCACAACTTGTAAAATCAAAAAAGGCGACTTTAACTTTCTTACTCATCGGAAAGCCTCCTCTAAATGCTCGATTTGGTCGTAACTAAATACTGGCCCATCATAGCAAACATACGTGTCGTTAATCTGGCAGTGACCACACTTGCCAACGCCGCACTTCATGCGTCTCTCGAGGTCGACATAGATATTAGAGTGAGGAATGCCGATTTTTTCGAGTTCCTTAATAACAAATTTATACATGATTGGTGGCCCGCAGATAATCGTACGAGTATCTGGAGCGATCTTCGTTTTCTGGAAGAGAGTCGTGATGACGCCGACATTGCTTTTCCAGTTGGGATCAGGCTTGTCAACGGTTTCATAGTAACTCACGTCCTTAGATCCGCGCCATTTTTCAAGGTCTTCCAAGAAAAGCTGTTCAGCAGGGGATTTTGCGCCAAAGAAGAGTGTGAACGATCCAAATTCCGCGCGTCGATCAAGAATGTACTGAATCAAACTTCTTGTAGGACAAAGACCGATACCGCCTGCTACGATCAGCACGGGATGCCCTCTCAATTTATCCAGATCAAATCCTTTACCGAGAGGACCGCGAACGAAGAGCGATCCGCCCTGTTCGATATTATTAACTGCTGTCGAGACACGGCCGACTGTCCTCACCACGAGATCAAATGTATGTTTTCGTGTTGGACTGCTTGCAAAGCCGATCGGAATTTCGCCAAACCCCGGTACTGAAAGCTCTACGATTTGACCGGGGGCGTACTCCATTCCGCATCCGTCTTTCATTTTAAGTGTAAAATGTTTTTCGGTGGCCGTGACTTTTTTACAATGCACAACTTCCGCCTCACGCGGCAGGAAAATATTTCCATCATTCTGACTTTTGTTTTTAAATAAGTTTTTTAACATGTTACGCCTCCATGATCTTTTCAATCGCTTTCACAGGATCAGCAATATCGGGAACGCACCCAGCCGAACAACGGCCGCAACCAACACAAGCTGGTCCGCCAAGTTTAGTGTTCAGATAAGTCGCTTTTCTCATAATTCTGTGACGGAAAC
>CAILAO010001002.1 GCA_903832105.1 uncultured Pseudomonadota bacterium
GACCAGAATGAAAACAAAGAATCCGTTCGCAGTATTGCCGCCAGGGTCGTTACCGTTTACACCAAAGACAGCAGCAATTACTGCTGTCTTGAATTCATCGGAACGCCATCAGAGCAGGATCTGCTGGTCCGTTACCTTAATCAGCAGCAGACGGCTCTTATCAGGGAATTCCATGAAAAAAGTACCGCGGCATAACGCCGAGATTCAGCAGGGGTATTAAAAACGTATGAACGTACCGAGCATAAAGAAATTGTCAATCACCTCTAAATCACTACTTCAGACCTCGTGAATCGCCCCTTAAAAACCACCATTTTTTTGGACATTTTATGCAGGCACTTCGCCGACTTCAATAATGAGACACTTACCATTCGGAGTTCGCGCCACAAGACTTGTTAATCTGCGGCATAGTTGAACCTGAGCAAGGCGATGTCTTGGCTGTTCCAGCGCCTCCAGTCGAACTGTCACTGCAGACTTGGTTGACTTGATCCAGCCATGGCAATTTGTAACCGCATAAAACAAATCAACCAACTCGTCTTTCTCGTTAAAGTGAGGACTTAGCCAGTCAACCAACTGTTTCCGTGCATTCCAGATTGATATTGTTACAAAATCAAATAGATATTTGCCTTCATTATCAATGCGCTTAAATGATTTGTAGTCCTCTAACGTCGAGACATCCACCCGTGCTGGAAGCTCTTTTTTCTCTGCATTAAGCTTTGATAGCTCCATCTCCTCTTTTGCGATAGACTGCTGAAGCCGCTCTTTGATACTGTTTTGACGGGGGACACCATCCGCATTTACCGCTTCCTTTGCCTGTGACAGTCTTTTGTAATGCTTCTGCAGAGTTGTTTTGAATGCGCCGATTTGTGTTTCCTTCTCTTTTATTTCTGGATTAGCGATGTCCTGACGTTCGCTCTCAACCATTGTGAAGCCGGGATGGTAGTGCCAGGGATGACGATCTTTCAGATGCTTGAAGGTGTTCTCCGATGCCCCCCAGCGAGAGAGTATTGCACGCGCACATTCTTCTGTGCTCATAGCCGTGTCACCAGTCCAGGCAAGTCCACACGTTTTGCGCTTACTGGTCTTATTCCAAAGATAAATACGTCTCAGAGTTATACTCTTGTGTTCTGCAGGTTCACTCTCTTTGTCAGATTCTTTTTCGTCGATATACAGAACCTTTATTCCCTCAAACACCGCGTACTGCTTGTCGTTCAGTTCAAACTCCGTGCTGAATTGATCGTCTGAAATGGCCTCCAGTTTTTTCGTATCTATATGCTTTTCCCATGTCACAAAAGGCGTTTTGCTATCGACAAGAGCGGCAAAAAAATCAGTACCATGACCCTCGCGATCAAATACCTGAACCGAGTGCTCTGGTATATCCGCTTGCCATTTTTCACCCAAAGTACAGATATGAGCCCGCATATCCCCTTTGCCTTCTTGTATATCGAAATCTACGATCCGACCACTGCCGTCACAGGTCACCATGCCAGTTCTACCGGGGACCGGCATGCGCCGCTGGGTGTTGTAGGCAGAATGAACACGGTCTTTGCCACTGTATGGCAGAAGGTGGCCGTCGGTAAACCATATCGAAATTCCTGCTTGTCCTGATTTAATCTGGTGCCGAAAATAATCCTTAAGTAATGAACAAGATACCTTCATCCTCGATGCATTGTAAAACCACTCCCAAATCAACGGTTTGCAAGCAATACGGCTTAGGCCAAGCAGCACTCCCGCTTCGCGGTTCCGAACATTCTTCAGTTGTTCAATGGAACGGATATTGTTCGCCGACATCAAAATAAAAACCATTAAAATACGATACGCTTCACCAAAATAACCCAGTACCAAACGAAGCCAATCACACTGCGTGATGAGTGGGATCAGATAAATAAATGTGCCGGCATAACGGGTTTTTTCCCAATTATGTTCTTCAGCAAAAGGTTGATCCACGGTCGCTATTTCATGAATCTTTCCCGAAATAGCTGAAAAAGTGAGGGCAAGTGATTCTTGCTGCCTCAAGCGCTCTTCCTGCAAACTCTTTTCACGATCTTTAGCTCGTATTTCCTCTATTTTACGCGACTTGTTACCGGCAGTCAGATCATCTTTGTGTAGTTTGCGCTGTTTGCGCCGATCCTTACTCTCGTTGGCATTGTACCCCTGGATCAAACCTTCTTTACCAAAGTGTTTCCGAATCTCAAGGTAGTTATCAATAGACTGGCGACTTATACCAAAAGCTGTTGCAAGGTAAGATTTTTTAGCGCCCGAATCCACTGCATCGACAATAAAGAGCCGCATTGAAACGCGATCCGATAAATCGAGATCCTTAACAAAAACACCTTGCCGGTAAAGGATGGCTCTTGTGGGCTTTTTGCCTTTGCCTCCAAGAAGTTCGATGGATAGGTTGGCCCCAAGAGAAATTCGCTTATCACTGTTTTCCTGGCCGTTGTCAAAGAGAGTTTGTGGTTTCATGAAGTCACCCTTTCGTTTTGAAGGTGAGATACTTTATCACAAAAACACAAAATAAAATACAAAAGACATTTGTTAAGATAATAATATGGTATTTAAGCTTATTTGTAAAATAATGTCTAAATTTATGAGCTGAAATGTCCAATTTTTCGACTAAGCGCCATGGATAAAGGCGTCATAGCATGCTCAATAGCTTCAATTTACGATGTCTGGAATATATTATCCCGCCTATTGTTGTCGTGGCAGGCAGGGAAATATTGCCGGAAGAGATATTCAGGCTGCCGGTCATGGTGTCACCGGCCTTGAGGACGAAATCC
>CAILAO010001003.1 GCA_903832105.1 uncultured Pseudomonadota bacterium
AAATCATTGGGAAAAATCGACACTTGTCCCTAGTGCCGATTTTATTGAACAAATTAAAGTAAAGTGCGTCTCATTTTCTGATTTCATAAAGTCCAATGCTATAGATAAGCTGAATTTTTTGGATGGTTGTCAGTCTTTTTCTCACCTTTTGTGGAGGGGAACTTTGCTCGGTTTTCTTTTGTTGCTTCTCATGATGGTGGGAAAAATCGTCAAACCCCGCTTCTTGCTGCATGGCTTTGAGAATTTTCTCAATATCACCATGACACCCACCGCAACCCCCGCCAGCTTTTGTGAAGTTTGTAACTTCTTCGATCGTTGTCAAATGATTTTCTTGAATAACGCGTTCAAGCTCTCGCTTCGTGACACCAAAACAGGTGCATACGATAGGGGAGTCTGAGACCGACTTTTGACCTAAAGTTCCTTCCCTGTAATGCTCGATTGCCGCAAGAAGAGCATCACGGCCAAGTACCGAACAGTGCGTCTTTTGTTCCGGGAGGCCTCCAAGATATCTGGCAATATCTTGGTTTGTGATCTTTTCTGCCTCTTCTAGAGTTTTCCCAATGAGAAGTTCCGTCAAAGCGGAAGATGAAGCTATAGCGCTCGCACAACCAAACGTCTGAAACTTCACATCAACGATGCGTTTTTTCTCTGGATCGAGCTTAAACATGAGCTTCAAGGCATCGCCACACGCCATCGATCCGACCATTCCTACCCCGTCTGGGTCTTTAATGGCTCCGACATTGCGTGGATTTTTAAAATGATCCATGACCTTGTCAGTATAATCCCACATGATATTCACCTATCTGGTAATCGAATCATTACCTATAGCTGTCAACGAGCATGACGTCCGCCAACAATGATTTCAGCAAAAGTAGTGCCACCAGCAATCTTCTCTGCTTGTCTGCAACATATCTAATCATCATAATGCGTTAGCTTTCCGATAAAGGTTGATTTTTCAAAAACCGAGACACTCTGTCTCATGAATTCCCAGGATGTTGATATTTGGCCAGAAACCGATAAAGGGTTGCTCTCCCAACCCCCAAAGCACTGGCTGCTTTGACTTTGTTGCCGCTTGTTTCCTGCAAAACACGCTCTACGTCCTCCGGTTTGAGTTTCATCTGCCGACCAGAGCTAATTTGAAACGTTGTGGGAGGAAAATAGTTGGATGATATTAACGACCCAAGTTGCTGTCTATCCTTTTGCATGGAAACTCCGCTTCGCATTTCCGGCGGAAGACATTCAGGAAGTATTTCCCTCCCCCGACAGCTGACAGATGCAAACTGAAGCGCATTAATAAGCTCGCGAACATTTCCCGGCCATGGATAGTTCATGATTAAATCGAGCCCCGCGTTGGATATTGCAGGCCTTTCAACCCCTGTTTCCTGAGCAATGGATTCCATTATTTTCTCAACAAGATGAGGAATATCTTCTCTTCGTTCGCGCAAAGGGGGCAAATGAATAGGAACCACACTTAAACGATAAAATAGATCTTCTCTAAAGAGTCCGTCGCGTACAAGCTTTCGCAGATCCTTATTCGTAGCACTGATAATCCTCACATCGACCGTAATCGTTTTCTCTCCACCTATAGGCTCAAACCGCTTTTCTTGAAGGACCCGTAAAAGTTTCACTTGAAAGGTAGGGCTGAGATCTCCAACTTCATCAAGAAAAATAGTCCCTTTGTGCGCCAGCTCGAAACGACCTTTTTTATCACGAATAGCGCCCGTAAAAGCACCTTTGACGTGACCAAAAAGTTCCGACTCCAAAATTGCTTCTGGAAGAGCACCGCAATTGACCGCTATGAAAGGTCCTCCTTTGCGCCGGCTTTCTTCATGCATGGCTGAAGCAACGAGTTCTTTTCCGGTCCCGCTCTCGCCCGTGATGAGTACAGGATAATCCGAAGGACCAACCTGACCAATTGTTTCAAAAATACTTCGCATCACTGCAGAATGACCGACCATGCCGTGAAAGCTCCGCTCCTTTTTTAACTGGAAACGAAGAGATTGCAATTCGGTTATGTCGTGAAGAGAAATAATAATACCCTCAATACGATCATTTTCCATTGTAATAGGAGCCACAGATATGCGTAACTTTTTGTCCACGCCTTCTCGATTTGTAAATATGATTTGACGGTGAACTTTCTTGGTGCCGGTGTTTTTAATATTAGGGTCTGTTCTTTCTTGACAAAAACTGCATTGCGAGCCACAAAGACCGCCATCACCGAAAACTATATGGCAGTCTTTGCCTATAACATCCTGCATGCGATAACCTGTTATACGTTCAGCCTCTTCATTAAAAAAACGAATGGTTCGAAACTCGTCATGAATAACGATCCCGTCTGCAAGTCCGTTCAGGGCTTGATGGAATCGAAGGCGCTGTCTAACCATCGACGGAAGTCCGCCAAGCGTCGCAACAAAATGGACATTATTTTTCAACGTATCCCGTATCACTTTATACTTTTTCAGAAGGGCGTCATGGTCCTCCTGAAAAGCCGCAGAAAGATCAGCAGAATCTTTACTAATCTCCGGAAGATCCCAATGAATATGCATCGGAACTCCCATGTGCAGCGATTTCACTGAAGTAAGCTGGATAGAGGGGTTTTGTCCAGGCCCCTCAACGCTCACTATCTGGCAAAAGTCTCTCGCTCTCTCTTGAAGTGTAATGACAAGATCAAATACCGTCCCATAAAGAGACTCAACCGACTTTACTTTTTGACTTGTGATATCAACACCTATGTCACGCATCACTTGAATGGCGTACGGATCTAGACTGGTCCTTTTCGTCTCAATCCCCGCACTAAAGACTTCAACCGGTTCAAGCGGTTCATTTTTCAAAAAAGCTTCCGCTATTTGGCCATACGCAGTGTTGTCCTGACAGAGAAAAAGGATTTTAAAGCTTGTTTTATCGGTCATAGACCCCTCCTCCTAAACTCCTGGACGGTGGTAGCATATAGTCCAAAGAAGGGCAACGAGAAGTTGTCTCGTATGTCTCGCGCTGGCGGTACATCTCACCTTAGTGACTGTTTTATCTAAGAGAATCAACTGTTTTTATATAATTCCATTGACAATATTCTTCTTGTCAAGCATAGCTAAATTTCAATCCACTGGGGGGTATAGCTCAGTTGGTAGAGCGTGTGAATGGCATTAACAAGCACTACCAACAATAAGAAGCGAAAGCCCTGAGAGCTAAGGTTTTTAGGAGTTAGGTGAATTTAAAGAAACACAGATTTGGTAGAATGGTAACGAGACGTAATTATTACGTTTCTCAGTGTGGGGGTATAGCTCAGCTGGTAGAGCGTTTGAATGGCATTCAAAAGGTCCTCGGTTCGACTCCGTGTACCTCCATTTTTCTTTTAAATTCAACTGGTTACAAATCTTTAGCATTTCGTTTTTAGGCGTTTTTACTCGATTTGGTAGAATGGTAATAATGCAGAAACACTCAAAGAAGCCTATAAAACAAGCCTCAAAAGATAGTTCAAAGAAAAGTTCTAATGAGAAATTGATTCTCTTACCTATTCGAAAAGGTTACCCACCTTGGCTTGAATGGGCTAAGGATGTTCAGTCATCTGCAAGAGAAAAAGAACAGGTTGCTTATTTAAAAGCTCTGGCGAGACAAGAAATTGCTAGAGAAATAAAACTAGGAGTCTTTCCACCAAAGAAAAAGACAAAGACATTAGCCAAGATTCTACCACTTATTGCGGTTCCTGCATCTATTTAGTCTTCATCTTCGCTATAAAAATTATTCAGAAACTGTTTCTTATGACGGTAGATATATTTGTTTGTTGTTTCAATTTTCTCATGAAGACAACAAACCTGAAGATTGTATGGATTGTTCTTGTACCATTTTTCTAAATGAGCCGCCCCAATCGTGGCGTAAGTGTGTTTCCATGCATGTGGGTTGAGATACTTAAAATTACAATCGTCAGCAACTTTCTCCCACCACTTATCAACAGTATCTGGGTGGCATTGAAGAATATATTCATTTGCAGGAAGATTATCTTTTAGACAAAGAGCAACTTCGATAAGAATCTCTCTACTAGGTTGAAGAAGTGGCAAGCCTACAGAACCCACAAATGCTTTAGTAGCCAGCGATAGAATTGCTTTACCTGCTATACCTCTGCTCCATCCGCTAACAACATTGTCATTAGTTTCAAAATAAGGGATTTTCTCTTTTGGATGAAGATTTTTTGGTTTCAATCCTAAAATATTTCCACGTCTTAAACCAGTACAAACCCCAAAGTACATGGCATAAGCTCTGCATTTCCAAAGCAGGTCATCCCCATACCTAAAATCAATACGCTCTTTAATAGAAATTAGCTCTTCAAGGGTGTAAGTGTCTTTTGTTCTGGAATGAGAATTAAGACCTTTCTTTTTTTGTTCTAAAGTAATCCTCAAATCCAAAGCAAACAAAGCATCTCTTTCAATATACTTTTTTCTTTTTAGGAACCTCATGTATTCATTAAGAGCAGAAGCCATTGAGGGCAATGAATGGATTGAATAGGTTTCTTCACTATTTGTTTTCTTTGCAGTCTTTAGGTGCTCTAACGCATCATATTCATATTTTATAAATTGATTTGGGTGGGTACAGAACTGAGCAAAATAAGGAAACCAAAATTTTTCCAGGACATTTCTGTAAGTATGGGGAACCGATGTATCTTGTTTATCCTTCTCAAATTCATCTAAAGAAATATTAAAATCAAATTCTTTTTTCTTAAAATCAACTAATTCTCTGCATCTATATTCTTTAAGACCA
>CAILAO010001004.1 GCA_903832105.1 uncultured Pseudomonadota bacterium
AGCCCTTGCTACGGCACTGACCCAAATGATCTCGTTGTTCATCCTCAATGTTTTTTTTGACGGAACGAGAAAAATGTTTTTTATTCAAATGAAAGCGCTTTTTTTTATTCCTCCAAAGGGCACTTTCTGGAAGAGGCAGGTTCAAATTTGATGCGTAGCTTTTTTAAAAAAACTAAAGCCGAGCTGTGGCAGGATCCGAAGCTTCGGATCCTTGTAGCTCGAAAAAGCATGGCCTGAAGTTAATCGTAGAGACACTCGCTCCTAGGAAAGGGCTTGTGTCCGAATGCCGCTTGAGATATCCTCTGAAAAGACGATGCATTAAGCCACAATTAGTTGTTGCTTCTCGCGCTGACCGCGCTTGATTCAGCAGCAGGAGAAATTATGAAGGTATTATTTGTAGTGTATGACAATGCGTCTTATACGCATTGGTTCCCACATGGTGCGGCATATTTGGCTGCCGTATTACGCAACAATGGTCACGACGTTGCTGTTTATAATCAGGACGTAAATCACTATACCGACAAACATTTGACAGAGTTTCTGGACAAAAACTCATTTGATGTCGTGGGTGTTGGAATTATCAGCGGCTATTATCAGTATCGCAAACTTTTAAAAATCGCAAACGCTATAAACGCATCAGCGCAAAGACCTTTTTTTATAATTGGCGGTCATGGCCCCTCGCCCGAGCCCGAGTATTTTCTTAAAAAAACCCGCGCAGATGTGGCTTGTATCGGCGAAGCCGAAGAAACAATAGTCGAATTGATGGCTGCGGTAAAAAAGACCATCCAGATGAAAGATGTTGCCGGAATCGCCTACCGTGAAGGTGATACAGTTCATATTAACCCAAGACGCCCGCCAATTAAAGACATCGATACCATCCCATTCCCGGCGTATGACCTTTTCCCCATGGATCACTATAGGCTTATTAGATTTGTTCATTCAGCAGACACAGACTTTGTTTTCCCCGTGCTTTCAGGCCGGGGGTGTAACTTTAAATGTAGTTTTTGCTATCGGCTTGAGGATGGATTCAGGGCTCGCAGCGCTGATTCAATCATCGAGGAGCTGAGGCTATTGAAAACCAACTATCGGATTAACTATATTTACTTCTTCGATGAGCTTCTCATGACATCAGTGACTCGTACTACTGAGTTGTGTGAAGCCCTGCTTAAGGCCAATCTTGGTATTCGCTGGAGTTGCAATGGGCGATTGAATTTTGCAAAACAAAAAACCCTTCAATTGATGAAACGAGCGGGTTGCGTTTTTATAAATTATGGCATCGAATCTATGGATGATAAGGTTTTAAGGAATATGAATAAAGGATTAACAGCTAAAATCATTGAGGAGGGTATTAAAGCAACGCTGGATGCTGGAATCAGTCCCGGATTTAATATGATATTTGGCAACATCGGGGATACTCGTGAAACCTTGAACAAAGCCGTTGAATTTTTGATTGCCTATGACGACTGTGCTCAGCTAAGGACGATTAGGCCCGTGACGCCCTACCCTGGCTCACCTCTTTATTATGACGCAATCTCAAAGGGGCTTCTCAAGGATGTTGCGGATTTTTACGAACACAAGCATATGAACTCCGACTTACTTTCGGTTAATTTTACGGAGTTGTCGGATGGCGAATTTCACATGGCATTGTTAGAGGCGAAT
>CAILAO010001005.1 GCA_903832105.1 uncultured Pseudomonadota bacterium
AGGCAATGTTGCCACAACTGGCTGGGGGCGGCTATTTTTAAAGCCCAAGATATTGAAAAATAAGGGAAAACCCTGCCGGGGCCGAAAGGGGCGGCATGATAAAATTCCGCTTTGCCGCATTTTGCATTTTCCTACCAGAAAACCAGGATCTTAGTATATAAGATAGCATGAAATATGTGGGTATTCTACATATTAATATCCAGATATCCAGGTTATTTCTAAGAAATAGTTCGTAAAATCCACCCCATGAGGCCGGTGATGTTAGGATATCGAAGGTGGGCGACGAGATGGGAATCCTTTACGGACTATAGAGTACTCTTATCGGATTCCTCTTCCTCTGGGACGTGACATTTCTTCGATTGATCATAGCGTGTCACATCTGCGCGAACATCTACGGGTAAACAGAAAATGCGACTGCAGGCATTGTTATAAACTGAAAAAAAACAATATCGGAAAGTTGAAACACGTCTTAGGCTTCTTTTGTTTGGTAAGTGAGCGGTTGGATCATTCGGCCTTGTCTTATATCGCGTCTCTCCAACTCCTGATCTAGTTCAGCGAGAAAGGCATCTTTGTGGTGAGTCCACTCTGGAGCAACCAAGTAACGCCTAGGAATGTCGCTCAAAAGCCTTTGAATCACGATTCTTGGATGAAGATGTTCAAGAAAATGGATAAGCATCCCCACGTATTCTTCTTTTTCGGGAACAGAAATCTCTCCCAAATTGTATTTTTCTTCAAGCTTTGTATTTCGAACGACATGAAGATTGTGAATCTTAACGCCGTCAACGGCTGAATCCGACAGGGCTTTCGCGGTTGCGATCATGTCTTCGACGGTTTCTCCTGGAAGACCAAGAATGACATGCGCAGTCACATCAATTGCGTGATCTTTTGAACGCCGAACAGCGTCAAAAAAAGTCGAGGCATGATGACCACGATTCATCCATCGAAGAGATTTTTCATGGATCGACTGAAGGCCGATCTCAAGCGAAACAAAAGTCTTCCTTGCATAATCACCGATAAGATCAAGGCACTCGTCACTCAGACAATCAGGTCTTGTGCCTATAATCAAACCTACGATATTAGGATGGTCGACCGCTTCGCTATACATCCTGCGCAGCATATCTATAGATCCGTGGGTGTTCGTCCCTGCTTGAAAATACGCCAGAAACGACTCGACGCCATATCTTCGCACGAGTTTATTAAGTTGACGTTCGATTTGTTCCTTGATTGAAAATTCGCGATGTTTTGCGGCAGGTGTAAAGCTATCGTTATCGCAGAAAATGCAGCCTTCATGACTCGTCGTTCCATCCTTATTGGGGCACGAAAGCCCTGCGTCGAGGCTAACGCGATAAACATTTTTGCCGAACTTCTTTTTTAAAAAGTAGCTGTAGCGAAAATATCGCAGGCCTTCATTCATCCAAGACATTCTTACACACCTCGAAAATGGAGAAAATGGCGTGTCTATTCCTCGAACCTTGGCGTAGGATAGTTCAGAACCATCGATTTTTAAAGTGCTAAAGCGAAGCGATCTCGGCGTAACATATTGCAGTACCATTTGGAATGGTTTCAAAGACTGTTGAGGGAGTTAGCTGCTTGTCTCTCCAAAAGCAAAAAATAACTGCAGGAAAAAAGAAACAAATCAACCGTATCGCCTTTATCAGGCTTAAGGATGTAGACATAACACCAAAATAATCCCAAATGTGCTTTCGATGACTTGGTTCCAAGTTCTTTTTTAACACGCTAAAGAGATTAGGAAAAAAGCTAATATC
Organism: uncultured Pseudomonadota bacterium; assembly: GCA_903832105.1. Taxonomy (GTDB): domain Bacteria; phylum Bdellovibrionota_B; class Oligoflexia; order Oligoflexales; family CAILAO01; genus CAILAO01. The sequence continues at coordinate 1,767 of CAILAO010001005.1, forward strand.
ATTCGTTTTTCCAAAAAACTATCTTCAAAAATTTTGAGTGTCCCCCTTAAGATTTAGCCGGTGCCCCCGATAAGGGGACTAAGAAGAGAGAAATCAAGTTGACTCTTTTTCAACTTTAAAGAGGTGATTGCCATGGAAAAGGTTTTCAAATTACGTAACGGAGCCATTGCGTTGTGTGCAGAAGCACCTGGTGGCATTTATAATGCCGCGCAACTCAAAGCTATAGCAAGTATATGTGAAGGACAGGCGGCGCTTGTTCGGTCAACGGAAGATCAACGCATCACGCTCTTCGTGCAAGAAGAGCAGCTAGCGGATGTCATAAGTAGGCTTAATGCAGCCGGTCTTAGCGCGCGGCACTATCAGAAGGGTCTACATCAACCGGTCACTTGTTTTGGCAGTCTTTGCCCAGAACATCAACAGGATGCTTTAGGCACTGCTGTCGAGCTTACGAGTACTCTTGCTTCCGTCTCACTTGATTCCTCGCTCAAAATTGGCGTCAATGGTTGCCCAACATGTTGCGTACCAACACATACGATGGATATTTCAATTCTGGCAGATCAAGAAGGCTATCGCGTAAACATCGGCGGAAAAAATTCTTATCTTCCCGAGATGGCGCCGTTTATGGCTGAAGGAATTCCCGCAGATGAGGTTGTGAATCTCGTCAAAAAAGTCGTCGAAATCTATAAAACAAATGTCCAAGATGAAGAAACACTGCAACAGGTGATGGAGCGAATCGGTGCAACACCATTCATTAAAGCGCTTGAGCCTTATAGCAATGATGCGGCAGCCGCTTCTGATTTGGGACTTGGCATAGCTGAACCAGAAAAATCTCCGATTGGAGATTCTTCAGAAACGAGTATTTCTGACGAGAACTTCAAAGAAGAACCTACGTTGGAGCCTGAAATGATGGATGAGCCAGTCAATAAGGAAGATGAAGTCTTGATTCAAGATCTCGAACAGGGAGAAAACGAGTTGAAGGAAATAGGTGATATTGAAATCGATCCAAATGGGTTTTCCGAGGAAATGCGACCAGAACAGTTAAACGGTGATGTTTTTATCGAAAAGGAGCCAGTCGCTCAATTAGTCGAAGAGCCAACCATAGAGGCTATTGATTCACGAGGTGAGAATCTTTTTGATCCTCTTATGGACCCACTTGAAATACCTGATGAACAGTCTACATCAAATGCGGCAGCTCAGGCTGAAGGCGATAATGAAGTTATTTTTAAATCCGAAGAATATGCTCGGATCTTTTCTGGCGCCCGGCTCGCCCTGCCCGACACCCGGCACCGCGTCATTAAGCGTGTAACTGTAACTGATACCCAACTGCGGCATGAAAGCGCTCTGTGCATACATTATGTTGGCTTTAGCATACTTTATCTGCTCCGACTGTATCTGGATGGAGCGATTATTCATTATTGCCGTATTGATCGCGTCTTTAAGTGTAAATGTCCTGATGA
>CAILAO010001006.1 GCA_903832105.1 uncultured Pseudomonadota bacterium
CCTTGTTATACGTTGTGCTTTTTTTAACATTATCCCCCGTGCAAGGCAGTATATCTTGAATATCAATTTGCTTTTTAACCCATGTTTACCACTTAAGCCCCATGTAATTTCACAACTCTTTGTTTTTTAATCGAAATTTTTTTTGCCCAATAAATTTACGTATAATAAATGTATTGACAATCTCATTAATATCCTTTAATATAGACCTATCTTAATAATTATCTACGTATAATAGAAAGAGGGTGAAAAATTGGATTTGTCAAAACTTCATCTCCACTGGGGCACATTCAGCCACAAAAACAAAAAATATCGATCTTACAGCCTTGCCAGTGCCTACAGGGAAAATGGCAAGAACAGAAAAAAAATCGAAGTTCCGTTGGGAAAGCTTTCCGATGAAGAAGTGTCCAGATGGCGCACCTTTCTTAAGGCAATCAAAAAGCCGGACTTCATCCTGACATCATTTGAGGATATTTGCGTTGAAAAGCATTACTCCTATCTTGATGTGGCAGCGGCAAATGCGGTATGGGAAGAACTTGGTTTGGACAGGGTTTTTGGAAGCGATGGGAAAAGGCTGGTTGGCATTGCGCCGATTGCAAGAATTTTAACCATAAACCGCTGTATTGACCCGGCATCCAAATCCAAAACCCCGGAATGGTTTCGAGAAACTGCTATGCCCTGGATGCTTGGAGTTAATCCAAAAGAGATTAATCCATCACGCATATTCCGGGAACTTGGGGCTATCGAGAGTTACAAAGACGCCATTGCAAAGTACTTATTTGATAACTATTTGAATTTTGATGCAGATTCCATGAAATCTCTTTTCTACGATCTTTCAAGCGTGAGCTTCGAAGGCGGAAAGTGCGAATTGATGAAATGGGGGCACTGTAAAGGGGGATACGAAAATCACGTTGTCCTGGCCCTAGTCGTCAATAAGGCGGGACTGCCTTTCTATTGGGAGGTACTACCGGGTTGCACCGCCGATTCAACGACAATAGTCTGGTTGCTTGATCGTCTTAAAAACAAATTTGATCTTAAAGAACTAAAAAAAATAACTTTTATATTTGATCGGGGAATGGTTTCCGATAATAACCTGGATATACTCGAAGAAAACGATATCAAATATATCTCAGCCATGGATAAAAATCAGATTGAAAATATCACTGGGATCGATTTTTCAATGTTTTGCGATTTGCAATCTGAAAATATTGACAGTCAACTTGACAAATTGCTTGAGTTTAAAAAAATCAACGAAAACACATTCGCCCGCGAGATTAAGGTAGAAGGAAATCGCCGCTCTATTTTGTGCTTCAATCCCCAACTTTTCAAGGACCAGCGTAAAGCCAGAGAAAAAGCCATTGTGAGTTTTCAAGTATTTGTAAAAAATCAGAATGCGGAATTGCTTGCAGCAAAAAGATCACGTGAGAAAAAAACCACGTACAGTAAATTAAAAAAAAGGCTTGAAAAAATTAATGTAAGTAGCTTTATCGATGTAAAATTAACTGCTCTACGGGTGAGGCGCAAAGAAAACGGCACAAACCGCGAAATCCGAACCTATCAAGGAGAATTAGTTGTTGATGATGAAGCTAAGCGTTTGAGCGGCAGTCGAGACGGATTTTGGTTATTGGTTACCAATCATTCGGAAAAAACAAGCCGAGGGTTTAAGGTTGAAACCAAGGATGCGATTGCGCCATATCGAGAAAAGGAAATCATCGAAGAAGCATTTAAAAACCTCAAGTCTTTTGTGGAGATAGAGCCCGTTTTTGTATGGACTGAGGAACATGTGAAGGCACATTATACGATTTGTGTTCTGTCATATTTAATAAACAGAAAACTTATTCTTCGCCTCCATAGCAATACTGGAAAAGAGTCAAAGGAAATAGTCGCCCATGAAAAATTCTTTGAAGAGTTATCGAAATGCAAATTGGATTATATTGAAGTAGAAAACATAGGGCAGAAAAAATTCAACATGACCAAAGTAACAGATTCACAAAGAGATCTACTGGGGCGTGTTGGTTTGTCGAATCTAGCAAGCCGGGAGATTGTTGAGAAAGCAAACGGAAATCCTGGTTACGTATAATAATTGCTGTTATTTTTTTTCTAACTAATTGTTTTTGCAGTATTATTGCTCCACTAAGTGGTAAACATGGGATATATGGTTCGATCATTCGTCAAGCTCATGATCACCATGAACGGAATACTCATATAATCATGGTTATAAAACCGTTCGCCCTGAGCTTGTCGAAGGGTAGTATGGCCCTTTTGTGCGGGATTATTACCATGTTGCACAGTACAGTTAGGCAGTGGGTGGTTTCTGGAGCTGCTTGAAAAGGAGCTAAGCAAAGTGCTGACAGTCAATAAAGTTGGCAGGCCAAAGATAAAGAAACAAAAAGCTAAATAGGGAAGTGTCCTTAATTTCCCCTAATTTTCTCATAATTGTAGGTCGGATAGAGTGAAACGAAATCCGACACAATCACGCATCAATTATCAGGTTATTTTCAAATACCGACAGGTATCGTTACACCGTCATTGTCGGCTTTCGTTTCTCTAGCCGACCTACAAGCTCATATAATCATGGTTATAAAACCTTTCGCCCTGAGCTTGTCGAAGGGTAGTATGGTTCTTTTGTGCGGGATTATTACCATGTTGCACAGTACAGTTAGATACGCTGATCGCATCGAGGTATATGGTTCTGATTTGGGAATGCCTCATGCGCGCGCGGTGGGCAATGGGCTGTTCGAATTACGATTAAAAGCTGTAGAGGGAATTGCGAGTGTTTTTTACTGCACGATGCCCTGAAGAAGAATTGTGATAATACACCCGTTTATAAAATAACAAAAACACCGCCACAAGAACTTGCTATAGCACGCAGAAGGATGAATGAGGTTAAGGATGCTTACGCACAAAGAGCTTAGGGTTCGCACCTTCGAATGTGTTGATGTTAATTTTGCATATGACCGGCTTGACGAAGAGTTTGCTTTTGGGGACGAATTTCTTAAGGCGCGCTCTTGAGCCGGCATCACTCAAGCAGAAGTTGCCGAGCGTATCGGCACACCTAAATCAGCGATTGCCCGCCTGGAGTCAGGTGGTGGCAGGCATTCTCTTTCACTGGCCACATTACAAAAATACGCATGCGCTCTTGATTGCCTTCTGGAGTTTCGGCTGGTCAATGATATTAAAATCTAACACAAGAAGGTCGAGCCAGGCGCTCCGCAGGTCGTGGAATAAAACCACTACGCCGGTTAGCTTAAGCATTATAACAAAACATACTGTTATGCAGTTGGTACTTGGGCAAAG
>CAILAO010001007.1 GCA_903832105.1 uncultured Pseudomonadota bacterium
AAGGCCGCGGCGAAGTCGGCCTCTTTGAGACCCGCCTGCAAAAGAAGTTCTTTAATACTGCTCGCCATTTTGCAAAACACCTCAAAATCACAAGATTTTTAACGCATTGTGTCCGAGACTCAACACGTCCACTCTGCTAACTGCTCGATCGGAAGATTAGGAAGAGAAGTTTAGCGGGGATTAATAATAACTATAAAATTTAGGGCGTTATCTGCTTTCGAGTTTATTTTTTTTGCTACCACGACAGCTTTATAAAAAAGTTCTCGTTGATTACTGAAGCAAACTCCTAAAATTTAAAAGAAAACAAAGTAACAATTTTTTTCCTAAAGTTTTTACCGGCTTTTGCCGATAAGGACGGCATGGAGGAGCCTGGTCTGTAATTACGTCCCCCTTGTGGAGAGGAGCATCCAAATGACGACAACTGTTATGAAAAACGATTCAACAGATGGATCAAGACACTTTGTTTTTTTGCTGAGTACCCTTCTTGCTTTTGGTTTCACATCGTGCCAAAGCGCTAGTTTTACGGCAAACTCACCGAGAAAGCCAGCATCAGCGGACGCAACTCCTAAGCCTACTCCGACTGCTGAACCAACGCCAACACCCGAACCAACATCCTCTGGTACGACCCCTCCAGGTAACATCACGGATAACGGAGGTCAAAATAACGGAGGCACAACCGATAACGGAGGCACTAACGACGGCGGAATCACGAACGGCGAAGACGATTGCAAGGAAACAAATCAATGGAATATCGTGCTCGTTTTCGATAATTCCGGATCACAGCTTGATACCGATCCAGGCCCATTGCCACTACGTCAATTGGGTGCTCAGAAGTTTGTTCAGACATTTTCTGATTATTTACTAAAAGCACCACAAAAAAAGGTCCATTTATCCGTCGTCAAGTTTGCAAGCGATGCCGAAATTCTCACAAGAGATGGACTTCTTAATCTAAATAAAGGTTGGTATGAATTGACGACCGAAAATAGGCCTAAAATCGATCAAGCAGTCATTGACGCGTCAACAAATCCTGATGGCGGAACAAGGTATTCTCCCGCTTTTTTAAATGCCGTCGATCTCATGAATAAAAAAGGCACTTCTGTCAATGAAAAGACACATCGTAACTTTGTCGTGTTTTTAACGGATGGAGCCCCCAATCTTACAGGCTTCATGCCATCGGGTTATCCCGCACCAACAGAAACCGAACTTCAGATTCAAGCTCCGGTCAATATCCTTGTAAATACTTACGGTGCTGCGATCATTGTAATGGCGACAGGCACAAGGCTTGGCGATGATCACCTCTTTGGCGGTGAGGGTGGAATTAGTGATACCAAAGCAGAACAAATAGCGCAGGGATTAGCGCTCCCAGCCGTTGGAATTACGTGGCCAACACATGCCGGGAAGTATCGCCGCGCCTCAACGCCGGACGAAGCCCAGGCCTCGTGGGATTTACTATTTAATGACATGATGGTTTGTCATTAAACCTGGATTTTGCATTTAAGATCTACTGCGAAGCCCAAAACCGACGCACCGCCTGCGTTACGCTCAGAAAATAGCCTGGCCTGTATGTGTCATACTATTCCAGGCCATTTTCTTCGCAAGCCTTGTCGGTGCTGTTTTTGGTCTTCTCGCTACGATCTTAAATGCAAAATCCCGGTTAAACGCCAATTTTTGCCGGCTGACCCGTTGTTTCAATGATATTAAAATACATTTCTCCACTCGGATTGATTTTCTGCTTTTGTCCAATAACAGCACTAAACGGGACGTGAGTCATTTGTCCGTGCCAATACCCAATGAGCATGGCTGTTTTTCCAGCCATCGCCGCATGAACAGCATTCTGAGCAAATCTGGCACAAAGAAGTTTGTCGGCTGTGTTGGGCGGATTAGCCCGGATAATATAGCTAGGATCAATATATTTTAAAGAGATTGGCATACCGATCTCTTTAAAATAACATGCAATCCTCTCTTTTAAAAAGTGACCAACATCTCCAAACTTAATGTTACCGGAAGCATCATGCTCGGAATTTTGATGCTGGCAAAGATCTTGGCCAGCGCCTTCTGCGACAACAATCACGGCATGATGACGTTTTTCTAGTCGGGCTTTTAGAAGTTCCAAGAGCCCCCCCGGTCCGTCCAAACGAAATTTAATTTCAGGAATGAGGCAGAAGTTGACGCGACCTGTACTTAACGTCACGGTCGCAGCAATAAATCCAGAATCGCGGCCCATCAATCTCACAAGACCAATGCCGTTCATCACACCCTCTGATTCTGCATTAGCCGCATAGACAGCTTCTGAGGCCCTTTCTACGGCAGATTCAAATCCAAACGAACGTTTGACGTATAAAATGTCATTGTCAATCGTTTTCGGAATTCCCACGACCGCAATTTTGTGGCCTCTCTTCTTTATTTCCTGCCAGATCTCGTTTGCTCCTCTCATCGTGCCATCGCCGCCCAGAGTGAAAAGTATGTTGATATTATATTTTTCAAGAACGTCGACCATTTCAGATACGGGCGGAGAACCGCGCGATGAACCTAGAATTGTACCGCCTTCCTCATGAATATTTTTCACGCGTTCCGGGGTAAGTTCAATGAGTTCAGTCTCTGCCCCTGCACTCAGTCCTTGATAGCCAAACGGAATGCCCACGATATTCCGGCACCCGTAGCGATGCCATAGCTCCATGACGATTCCTCGAATAACTGCGTTTAGTCCCGGGCACAGCCCTCCACAAGTGACAACAGCCACCTTGGTGCGGGTAGGACTAAAAAATATCTTTTGTCTCGGTCCTGCAATTTCAAAGCCTTCAGGGGTTTCTCCCGATGAAAAATACTTTTTTAATCCCTCAAGATGAGGATCAAAGGCAATCCGATCGCTCTCTGACGTAAATCGAGGCAGATCCTCCTTTCGAATTGTATTATCAATCGAGGCGCTTCCGAGACTTTCAATCTCAAATCTATTGTTCCCCATACATTCCTCCGCTTTCCTCCAAGGCCATATCGTGATAAGGGAAAAGGCACTGGATAGGCTGACTATTAATTTCAGTCGTTTGTTCTCTTATTATACAGTAAATACAAGGGTTTTTGGCAAGGTCCCATGCGAAATTTTTTTGACCTTTCGTGGAGTGAGCTAATGGACTTCTGTAAGGAAGCTGGGGTCACTTCTACGCATGCAAAAGGGCTATTTCGCAATGCTTATAAGAACTTAAGTCCAACCCCCTGGGTCTCTCCTAGCGATGGACCGCTGGTGGCACCACCACTTTTCCCAAAAAAGCTATCCTCCCTCATGGATCGTGAGTTTATAGCTGAAGGTCTTTTCATCCGAGAAGCCGCCATTTCAAAGTATGACGGGAGCGTTAAGTTTAGCCTTGAACTCTCGGATCATCTTGTTATTAACGCCGTGTTGATGCCGGAATCAAAAAGGCTGACACTATGCCTTTCAAGCCAAGTAGGCTGCAGGCAGGCCTGCGTCTTTTGCTCAAGCGCTCGCATGGGATTTAAAAGAAACCTCTCAGCAGGTGAGATCGTGGGGCAGGTGGTCACTGCTAACAGATGGCTTGCGACGCATCCAAATTGGCTGTGTGAAAAAAAACTGTCTTCTTCTATGCACCTTACAAATGTTGTGTTCATGGGGATGGGCGAGCCCTTGGACAATACCGATGCTGTGACTAAAGCGATCCTGATTATGAATTCGCCTTGGGGGCTTAATCTTCCGCTTCGCCATATTTCGGTCTCTACCGTAGGTCATCTCGATGGGTTAAGGCAGCTTTTAAGCAATATCCCCGATGTGAGAATTGCCCTTAGCGTTAATGCGGCGAGCGACGAAAAACGATCGAAACTTATGCCAATCAACAAACGTTTTCCTCTAACACATCTTTTAAACGATCTTGCCGAACTTACCAAACATCAAAAACACTCGCTTCTGATTCAATACCTGCTTCTTCAGGATTTCAACGATGGGCCTGCTGAGGCAGAGGAATTAGCTTCGCTTCTTAAAAATCTTCGCGTTAAAGTAAACCTGATTCCGTATAATCCGCCATACGATGATTCGCTCAAGTCAGCACTTAAATCACCTGACCCAGAAAGAGTTGCGCGGTTTAAAGATGTTCTCTATCACAAGGGAATTAGAGTCATGACTCGTTATAGCAAGGGCCAGGATATCGGCGCTGCTTGTGGCCATCTGATCGTGTTTTAATATCGTAGGGCCGACCGTCTAATACTTGAACTCCAAACTCGGATCCCCAAAGAAATTGGCATCCCAGAAAACCCACCTTACTTCTTGAGCTGATGCAAGTCCGACAAAGTCTTCCTTTGAGTTCTGATGGGCTTGTCCAAGCTGGGTTTTCCCCTCGCTAAAGATTGCGTTGATAAACTGGCGATGGAGCATTTGAGAGGCGCCTGGAGTCTTAGTAGTTGTCGGCGCGGGATCTTCTGGAGCTAAGCCGTACGAGCTATTTGCAATTGCCGCCACGGCGCCCGCTTTGTGGTTCACAAGCTTTTCGATAAAACAGTCGTCTGCCGTGAAGTTTCCTGGGAAACAGCCCTGAGTATAATAAAAGAAAGGATTGGAGTTTTCCCACTTCGGAGGATTCCAGGAAGAAGACATCCTTAAATTATAATCTGTATTAGAATGCCCTAGATGGTTAATCATGGAAAACTTGGAAGAATTAATCTTGCTAAGGGCCGCGCTTCCAGACCACTCACCGTTTGCGGTATCATAAAACTTTTCTAACGTCCAATCAGCACCATATCCACTCGTCTGATAATTATGATCTACACACTGACCCACCAACTGATCCATATAGACGCCGCCGTAAAGATCTAATTCTCGAAACAGCATTTCTCCGGCTAAAAAGGTGCTCTTTTCAACCTTGTTGTTATAAATCCAGAGGGTCTTTCTTACGAAATTTTGAAGATCTGCCGTACTATGAACAGAAGCCCGCCCCACAACTACTTCTGCTAGCAAATCAACGTCACCACCATTGGGTCCGTCATTAGCTTCTCCCCATTTGGCATCGCCATCACCATTAAATTCGCCGTCTAAACATGAGTAGTAGAGGTCTGCCGGAATATTCTGTTCAATATCTTCCCACTGCCCGTTATAGGCTCTGACTTTTGACCAGAGCTTTCTTGCTGGAATCATATTTCCAGCTCCGGAAGCATCGGCATCCCCAACCAAAAGGACAAATTGAATTTTTGCGGCTTTATATTCCTGCCTTATATAATTTCTGATTTTTTCTTGAAGGTCATTTCCTGCCATTTCGTTTTTAATATTTGAGACAAGAACAACTTTTGAACGAAGACCCCTCTTTAGTAAGGCATCCTGAAGCTCTTTCAAATTAGAAGCACCAGTGAATGATGCAAATTGATCAACCGTAATCATGAGATACTCATAATTTTCGGTTGTTTCGTCTTTTGCTAGAGAACTATATGTTTCAATGACCGATGGGTTACTGACGAAAGAGCGCAGCCGATTTTTCTGGTGAATCGCAAGAGACACAGCTTTTGGGGTAGCATCCTTTTCAAGCGTGAGAATTAAATCGCCACTTTCCAAAAAAGAAACAATCGACCCCTCTTCCATCACTGGGAAGATATTGACAATAGCAACTTGGACACCATGTAAATACTGGCTCGTCACTTGGACACGCG
>CAILAO010001008.1 GCA_903832105.1 uncultured Pseudomonadota bacterium
TATGAGAGATTGTAGAATATGTTTATTAGTAATGGGTAATGACAGTTGCTTATATTATATCTATATATGTGTATTACCTTTAATTCCTAGTGAAAATGAGTGCGAATGGAACGACCGAATAAACTAGCCTTGGATAGGTCTGATTATGAGTCGTATCTTTAAGCTGGATGTATGTGGGAGAAGATGAAGAATCGGCAAACACCGTATGAAATTCCGCAGGTGTAAGCTGAATACTGAGAGCAAAAGTCCCTTCTTCAAGCGAGACACTAGTGAATGTTGGCACAGTGACAGCGATTTCGTCAGCGCCAGACTCGCTACGGAAAAATTTGATTTCGATGTCAATCGGCCCCTCAGTCGGAGTGCCAGCTAACGTCGTTAAGCGCCCGCTATAATAAAGCTCATAGGGAACCCCAAAGGCCACTGGTGAAAGTAAAAGCGTGCATAAAATTAGAAACGCTTTCAGTGTCGATTTTAACGTTATGATCCCCGTTTTCATAAACGTCGATTCTCCCAATCAAAAAAAATCAGTATCTCGAAGAAGGCGCTGCTTTAAGACATATGTTCCCGTTACATTTTAAGAATCATGACTTGCCGTGTTTTCTTAATCGTATTTACTATAAATTTAGTAAAAACATATTGTTAGGCAACACTAATAAGGTCGAGAGTTTAAAAACTCTCCATACTATTAGTAGATCGGGTGCATTTTAAAAAACTTTAATGATTATTTCCTATTCCATATAAGGCAATAATATCGAGATGTTTTTTTGATGAGATTGTATTGAAAATCGGATGTTAGTCCGGCGACAGGGCTAAGATTTTTAACCGGTTGATTTAATTGAAAATTATTTTTTCTTCTCAGAAATCATGGATATAGAAGCTACCCATCGTTTCGTCTTTTTTTTCCATCTTCATGCGGGCAGGTAAGCAAAAAATTGGCAAGAGAAACAAATTTGCTAGGGCTTTTGACATTCGCTGCGGATTTGATTCAATTGATCTTCTGTTGGATGAGCTGAAAACGATAAAATGACATGGCTGTTGCGGATAAAAAGCGTCGTTGGAATAGCCTTCACAAGGAGCTTTTCTGCGATGGCTCCTTCTTTGTCAAAATAAGAAGCGAAGATCAGTTTTTGTGCTTCCGGAGTCTGGTGCTTAAAATAGGCGCGAGCTGTATCAATGGTTTCATCGACGTTTACGGTCATGAATTTAGTAGAGGAAGGACAGTTCGACTTAACAAACTGATGAAGGTCAATCATTGTCTTCCCGCAAGTGGTACACCACGAGGCCCAAAATTGAAGGACTCTGGAATCTTTTTGGAGATCATTTGAAGTCACTTTTCCATCGGAACCTTTTGCGCCTTCCGCGAGGCTCGGCCATTCAAACGGTGGAAGCTTCGAGAGTTCAATCGCGTTTTTAGTTTCTTCTGCGGCATTAAGAGAAAAAGTTGAAAGCATCAGAACGAGAACAGATAAAAATTTCAGATTCATGTGAGAGTCCTCAGACTTAGTTGCTTGAGGCTGCAAGAGTTTCGGCGGCAGCTATCGTGTTTTGCGTGTCTTCATTGATCTTTTCTTCAAGTTCATGACGGATAATTTGCGACTTCAAATTTTGATTGATAACAAAAAGAGGCCTTTCGCTCGGCTTTGAACGTAAAAATTTCCATACCAGAACCTCTTCATCGTGGGCAAGCTGGGCGTGTGGAAACTCTGCGAGAACTTGGCTTGCACGAGTATCGAAGTCTGAAAAGTCAGCTCTAAAATCGGTGATCACAATGACATAAAGAATGTCTTTTGAGCTGGCTATGCTGGGAAGTTTTTGCTCCAGACCTTGGGAAACTTTTTTGCACGAGGTGCATAGGAATCCTGAAAATTGAAAAATACCGACCTTCTTCTGAGTCGCACGTAAAATATCTTGCATTGATTTGCACTGGTTATTGAATTTCAAGGTGAGTTGCGTGTCACCAACAGTTCCAGTTCCCGCTGTGCTAGAGGTGTCTGGCTGGCAGCCAATCGTGGTTACTGCTTGTCGAGTATTAAAATCGATTGTGAAAATACATCAGAACCACCTGAAGCACGAAGTTTACTTAGAGTTTTGAACGA
>CAILAO010001009.1 GCA_903832105.1 uncultured Pseudomonadota bacterium
AACAGCAACCAAATAAACTCTAAAATTGCAAAGCATAAAATACCTCCAAAATGAATTGCACTGACGCAAAAAGTAAAAACATCTTGGAAGCAAGCAAAAAATTATCTTCTTGTTAATTTTTATGATTGTTCTTGATATACCGGTCTCCGGTCCCCAGCCCCCAGGCCGGATCACGGATTACCGAACCGGATCACCTGATTCTCAACCTATAATTTCAATCTTGACGGGGTGCTAGGTGTAATTCACGGAGCTTTCGTCGCAGAGGCTTTCCGACGGTCGACTTTGGCAAACTTTCGATAAATTCGTAAAAGCGGGGGCGCTTGTAACCTGTCAACTGATCGTGACAGAATCGTTTCAGTTCTTCTATCGTAAGCGAAGAATCACTTGGAACAACATAGGCTTTGATAGTTTCCCCGCAGCAAGAATCTGGAATACCGACAACCGCAGCTTCCTTTACTTTTGGATGGCTCGTAAGAATCATGTCTATCTCGTTCGGGAACACATTAAATCCGGAGACAAGAATCATATCTTTCTTGCGATCCATAATAAAAAAGTATCCGTCTTCATCCCTTTTTGTCATGTCTCCCGTCCAAAGCCAGCCGTCGCGTAAAGTTTCTTTAGTTTCCTCGGGTTGATTCCAGTATCCGCTCATGACCTGCGGTCCCCTGATGATAAGCTCACCAACCTCGCCATGGGGAAGCTCCACGCCATCAGGGTTCACGATTTTTGCCTCTGTTGAAGGATAGGGAATGCCGATAGACCCTGACTTGATGACTCCCTTTAGCGGATTACAGTGAGTGACAGGCGAAGCTTCAGTAAGACCGTAGCCTTCGATGATCGTGTTATGAGTGATGGCTTTCCATGCCTGATTCACTCTCTCCTGCATCGCCATTCCGCCCTCAACAGCAAATTTGATTGTTTTAGGGGCCATTTTTTGGAAGTCCGGGCTGTTATTAAGCGCATTATAAAGGGTCGTGACTCCAGTAATGACCGTGATGTCATACTTTTTGAACATCTTTGCGGTATTTTTAATAGGGACAGGTTTCGGGACTAAAATCATGTGCTGTCCCATACTGATGAATGTAAGCAAATTAACTGTGAGTGAAAAAATGTGAAAAACAGGGAGCGCCGTTAAAACAACTTCCTTGCCCGCAATAAGCTCACCATCTGTCCATATGGATGTTTGAGCCATATTTGCTAAAATATTTTTTTGCGTCAACATCGCGCCTCTTGAAAGACCTGTTGTACCACCCGTGTATTGCAAGAGACAAAGATCATCGTGAGTCAAGTCGGCTGCGACCGCCCTTTTGTGTGCTCCAATCGTCAACGCATGCTTGTACTGAATGAAACCCAATTTCGTTTTCGAAGAATACCCCTGAAATCTAAGGGCTGTTTTAACAATCAAGTCTTTCCAGCGCGGCAAGTGGTCACCAAACCCTGTTGAAACAATGTGTTCAATCGAAGTCTGGTCGATGATGGTTTCGAGTTTTTGGACAAACGAGTTGACGGTCATGATCACCCGTGAACCGCTGTCTTTTATTTGATGCAGAATTTCTCGGGGTGTATAGAGCGGATTGGTCAATACTGGTATGACACCGATCTTTTGCGCGGCGAACAAAGCCACAGGAAATTGAGTGATATTAGGGAGCATGATTGCAAATCGGTCACCCTTTTTTAGTCCCAAAGAATGCTGCAGAAAAGACGCAAAGGCATCCACGTAGTCCGCAAGTTCGTCATACGTCAAGGTGCATCCGAGACATGAAACTGCCGGATTTTCTTTGAATTTTTCTACTGCTCGCTCAAATGCTGCAAATAAGCTCGACGTAGCGGAAATATCTATTTCCCGGCTCATTGTTTTGGAGTATTGGTTGTACCAGCTATGAGTCACTAGGGGGGCGTCCTATGAACCATGATTTTGACGATATACTTCTAGCTAGTCTAGCAGAAAAAGTTGTCAAGTACCTACGGCGCGCTAAAAAGACCGTGGCTGTGTCTGAAAGTTGCACTGGAGGGCTCCTGGCTTCGTTCCTGACGGAATGGCCCGGAAGTTCCGAAATTTTTCTTGGCGGTATCGCGGCCTACTCAAATTCAGCAAAAGAGCAAATTCTCGGAGTTTCTAAAACAGTCATCTGGCTCCACGGAGCTGTCTCCAAGGAAGTTGCTGAAGAAATGGCTGTCCGAACAAAATCTCTTTTTGGTTCCAACTATGCGATTGCGATTACAGGTATTGCCGGCCCCTCAGGCGGCTCCGAGGAAAAGCCTGTCGGAACTGTTTTTCATGCCTTCTCTTCTCTTCAGGGTGTTCTAACGTGGGAGAACCATTTTCAAGGATCGCGATCCGTTGTAAGAAAAAAAGCTACCAAGTTCGCGCTCGAGCTTCTTTTAAAGGAATTCGAGGATCTTTCAAACTATACCGGCCCAGACTTTTCATGGAAGTTAGGTGGTTTTAGTGAAGACATGTCCCAAAGAAATAACAAGCAAGTATAATCCCCTTGATATGTCGCCTAATATCTTGTTAGCCTTCAGATTTTCTTGGCATTTTCCAAAAAATAGTGCATCTTAATTAGTATCACGAGTTGTTGACTGATATTTAAGAAGTGGCGTTTAAACTAGCCGGAACCTGGCTGTTTTTTCGATCAGGCTCTGGCATAACCGACGGGAATACATTTTATGAGTCAAAATCAGATTTTTGCAAAAAAATCACTACAGGCCTTACTAAATGAGATGAAGAACGATAATCGGCTTAGACGCGTCCTTGGCCCGATTACCCTGACGTCTCTCGGAGTTGGCGCAATTATCGGAGCAGGCATCTTTGTGGCAACAGGTGCCGCTGCAAAAGGAGTGGCTGGACCAGCTTTAATGATTTCATATGTTTTGGCTGGCGTTACGTGTATTTTCGCAGCTCTTTGTTATGCCGAATTCGCCTCCATGGCACCAGTCGCTGGTTCTGCTTATACTTACGCTTACACCACGATGGGAGAAATTTTCGCTTGGATCATAGGCTGGGACTTGGTTCTTGAGTATGCGGTTGGATCTGCCACGGTAGCCAATGGTTGGTCTGGCTATTTCCAAAGCGTTCTGGCTAAATTCGGTATCGTCTTGCCCGACCAATTACGTCAAGCTCATTACGTTTACGAAAATGGCTACTTTGTTGCTACGGGTTCTTGGCTCAATCTGCCCGCAGTTTGCATCGTTGCACTGGTTACGATTATTCTGATCAAAGGCATACGAGAAAGCGCTGGATTCAACGCTTTGATGGTATTTCTAAAACTTCTTGCAGTGCTGTTTGTCATTTTCGTCGGTATGTTTTACATCAATCCAGCCAACTATGTTCCTTTTGCGCCTTTCGGCTGGACCGGGATAAGCATCTTTGGTGTTCCTGTTGCCGGGCAGACCAATGCTGGCGGAGACCCGATCGGAATGATAGCTGGCGCGGCTATTATTTTCTTCGCCTATATCGGGTTCGATTCAGTATCAACACACGCGGAGGAGGCTATCAATCCAAAGCGCGATGTACCGATCGGCATTATAGCATCTCTTCTTATCTGTACTGTTCTTTATGTAGCTGTTGTCGCTGTTCTGACCGGAATGGTTCCCTACGCCCAATTAAGTAAAGATGCGGGAGTTGCAGATGCCTTCGCCAAAGCCGGGTTGCCTTGGGCGGAGTTTATTATCGCCGCAGCTGGTGTGGCAGGGATCACATCGGTTCTTTTGGTCATGATGTTGAGCGGCCCTCGGGTTTTTCTAGCTATGGCGCGTGATGGACTTATTCCGTCAAAATTCTTTGCCGATGTGCATCCAAAATTTCGCACCCCATGGAAAAGCACGATTTCTATAGGTCTTTTCGTGGGAATTTTGGCCGGTCTATTACCAATCGATGCTTTGTTGCACCTGACTAATATTGGCACTCTCTTTGCGTTTACCATCGTCTGCGGCGCTGTACTTATTATGCGAAAACTCAACCCAAATATCGAAAGACCATTTCGCTGCCCATGGGTCCCTGTCATTCCAATCCTCGGGATTTTGAGCTGTGTCCTGCTGATGTTATCTCTACCAGCGGCGAACTGGTGGCGTCTTATTGGCTGGCTCGCCATCGGTTTGGTGATCTATTTCTCTTATGGGAAAAGGCATAGTTTTCTTGGAAAGGAAATGCGCGGGGAAAAGTAGTGGCTTCCCTCGATCAGGAAGGTATTGCAATGTACGTCTATTTAAAGAAGTTTTATCTTGGAATAAGAATACTGGGACATGATCTAAAGCGAAACGACATGTTTAAACAGGCAAGTGCCATGGCGTACATCACGCTCTTTTCGCTTGTTCCATCGCTTGCAGCTATATTCACGCTCATTTCTATCTTTCGCCCCTTCCTGGGTGAACAGAACCAACTCATGGTGCAAGTTAAAGAGTTTATCCTGCAAAACCTCGCCGCAGGAAGCGGCGAACAGGTTGTAAAATACCTTGATACCTTTCTTGCCAATCTAGATCTTAAAAAAATTGGCATTTCAAGTTTTGCAGGTCTTTTAATCACGCTCCTTCTTTTGCTTCGACAGATTGAAGAAGCGCTCAATAGCGTGTGGATGGTCCATAAGGGACGCAGCATTTTTCGCAGGTTTTTCTACTTTTGGGCTTTTCTGACACTTGGTGCTTTTATTCTTTCCATTGTCGTTGGACTTTCTTCTGGTTTTAACTTCGAAAACCTCCTTTCATTTCAAGACTCTGTCAAAGGTGGCCGAAGTATTCTTTCTGGACTATCCACTTTTCTGGGCGGCGTTGCTTTCTTCTTCCTTTTGTATAAAACGGTGCCTAACACGTCCGTCGCACTTAAAGAGGCTTTGATCGGCGCCTGCGTAAGCAGCTTTCTTTTTCAGCAGGCAAGCAGGTTTTATGGAATCTACATAAAGTCGTTTACAAACTACCAATCACTCTATGGAGCATTAGCCGCTCTTCCTCTTTTTCTCTTCTGGCTTTATATATGCTGGCTCATTATTCTTTTTGGCGCGGTTCTGGCATGGCGTGTAGGCGAAGGATTTCATTTTGAAGATAAAAAAGACTATCTAGACGACCTTCTGAAGCGCGAAAACTTCCTTGCCAGTTCTCATTTCAAAGCTCTCATTCCCTTTTTTATCACGCTCGAAGTTTATAGGAGGTTTCTTGAGGGGGGGGGCAAGGGACGGACATATCATGAACTTGCTTCGGGTCTCAAGGTGCCGCTTGATTGGGTTCATGATAGCGTCGAATCTTTGATTCGAACAGGGCTTATGGTCGCAAGCAAACATTCGACGCCAGACTCCAAATCTGGAGATGAGGATGAGCTTGGCATAGAGCTCTTTCCTGCTTTTCCCGCAACTAATATCAAGGTTTCTGATATTGTCGGAATGATAACAGCTTCCACAGCGCAGTGGATGGGGACATGGCAGAGTGAATTTCCGCTTGATTTTCCAAAAGCCCTACTCCTTTTAGCCCACGCTGAGCGGAAAAAGATATTAGACGAATCAGTTAACGAATTTATTACGAGAATAGTCATGCCCGTGAAGGAATCCGTGCATGCGAACTAACCGGATTTGGCGATCTTTTTTATCTTTGTTTTTATTTTTTTCCATTTGTTTTTTCCCTCTTTTTGCGTGTGGGAAAAAACATTCAGGCAACTCGACCCCGACACCGCCTGGAAAAAACCCGGAAGATAGTCCTGATTCCGAAGAACCGACTCCGGCTCTGCCCGGTACGCCCACACGAACGCCTTCACAAGACCAATATAGAAGCGTTGGTGTCATTACTAAGTCTGGAGCACGTTGTAGCGGAGTTATTTTGAGACATGGCGTTTTTGCAACCGCCAAACACTGTTTTCATAAAGTCTTACCGGAAGGGGACGCTGTTCAAGCCTGGGCGTTATACTTTCCGGAAAATGGTGAGATTTCCACCTCGACACTTGTAGTGAGTGGCGAAGATATTAAACAAGTCATTTTTGATGGCGATCAAAATGATATTGCCTATGTTATCTACACGGCAGAAAAAACCAAAGGTATTGTTCCGATTGACACGGAATCGATTTTAAGAGCCCCGCCCGAAGCAGAAGTCCCATTACATCTTGTCGGATTTCCTACACTAAAGTCCCTGTCTCTTATACGTTTGACAAGCTATATCTGTAAAACCACTGGTAAGACAGGGCTTTTGCCGCCCAAACCGCACGATGAGCTTGGTTATGACGGACTGCTCTATGACACTGACTGTGTGGCATGGTTTGGAAACTCCGGGGGGCCGATTTTTCAGGTATCAAAGGTTGAAACAGACAAGGTCGAAGCGTCTCCGGTCTCCGTCATAGGTGTCGTATCGCATACGTTCGATGTGACCGAGGAAGGAGACCTGATTAGCTCTCTCGTCAAAGTCGATCAGTATGGTAGCCACGTTCTTTCAACGAATTTATCTCCCTTTGCTCAGGCACAAAAGCTCGACGAGGTTTTAGCAATGGGAATACCCGATGCTGACTGAGTTTTCAGCAGGGAGTCTTTTTTAGTAAACTTCTACATCCCCCTTTTCTGGCTAGTGCGATATAATCAAAAATACTGATCGTTTCCTAAAACAAGAAAAAGTCCCAACTCATTTGGTGTTTTTGTGCCAAGACAAGTTTTTTACACCCTTCCGATTCTTCTCGCGATCAACCTTGTTGTGGGTATTGGCGAGGCATTGGCGCAAACTGAAGACGCGCCGATGCTTAATCTCTTTCCTCAGTGGTTTTCGTCAACAGCTCTTCCAGAAATGGACCCAGGACTTGCTCAATGGACACGAGAGTATGTCAATGCCCGCTCACCATTCGCTTTAGACGAGGACAAATTTCGGGAATTTACTGAAGCGCAAGATAAAGTCACACACATATACTTAGACCTTCGTTACAAAAGAAAGCTGAGTCAGTTTTTGGATGATCCATTTGTTGTATCGGATGAAGACTTAGAAGACGCTAAATCTGTTTGGTATGACT
>CAILAO010001010.1 GCA_903832105.1 uncultured Pseudomonadota bacterium
AGGTATCCTTATGAATCTTATGAAGATAGAGATGTACGGGGCTATGTGGCAGAGGCTTTAGGACAGCTTGGTGATAGAAAGGCGGTCAAGCTGTTGGTAGAATTGCTCAAAGACCCAGATGAAAATGTGCAGCGTGGGGCGGTATTAGCTTTAGGAAAATTATCAGCGCGCGAAGCAATGGATTCTCTTAAAGTTCTTTATACCAAAGAATCTGGCCCTAAGATAGCAGTAGCAGCCGTTTTATTGGGTTTAGATCAAAAAGATGGGCTGGAGTTTCTCCGCGAAAAATCAAAAAATCAAAGCTTCGATGAACGCAAAAAGGTTGCTGCTGAACTTGGGGAAGCACCATCAGAACAAGGCAATATAATCCTCCTTGATATGCTCAGTGATGAAAATATTCATGTAAAAATTCAGGTCATCACATCACTTGGTCAGGCTCAGACAATTTCATCCCTTCCTCGTTTACACAAACTTTTAGAAGATTCCAATTCCAAAATCCGAAAAGCCGTTGTTGATGCATTAGGTGAAATCGCTTCCTCTGACAGCATTGATCTCTTAAAACAAACTGCCTTGAATACAGAGGAAAGAGTTCCAACCCGTATCGCTGCGATTAACGGATTAGGCAAAATCGGCACGGAACAGGCTGCTACTACCCTGTTAGAAATTCTCGACAAAGTGAATAAACATTATCACTATAAAACGATTATGGCATTAGGCAAAACCCGTTCGAAACAAGCCCTGCCCAAATTGTTAGAACTGCTACGCGAACAAGAACGCCGCAAAGTCGACTGGCGCAAGGTACGTGACGAAAATACGGACAGTTACGACGACAAACAAATGGAAGAATGGCGCAAGCGTTTAGCGGCTGTCGAACCGCAAACTTACATGGAATTCGAATTAGCGCATAGCATCGCCATGATCGATCCCGACGGTGAAGGCGTCAAACTCCTTTCGCATGACCTCGCCAAAATCCGCGAAGGGGCGTGGATGGGTTTAGCGCGGCTGCCCTTGACCGTCACGCGCCCCTTTTATGTAACGAATGGCCCCGCGGCTGTCAACCTGATCGCCCGTCTGGACAAAGAACGCAAGGCGAGCGGCAATCCCTTCTTCGAACACGCCGCGTACCGGGCGATTGATGAAATGCTGATCGCCCTCGAAGCCTACGGCCGCAAACCGGAATTGGACGCCTTGCAAGCCTTCCTGTCAAAGGTGCAAGATGCGGAAGGCGTTAAAACCAGAGTCGAATGGACGATTGACCGGTTGAAAGAACGAAAGGAAGAATGAACCGCGAAGACGCGAAGGCGCAAAGAAGAAAGAAAAAAACTTCGCGTCCTGGCGTCTTGGCGGTTTCTGAATTGATGATGGAAGATACGCACCGAATCGTCTCTGATCACAGAATTATGCTGGGGAAACCTGTCATCAAGGGAACCCGAATCCCCGTCGAACTGATTTTGCGAAAATTAGCCGAAGGCATGACCTTTGCAAAACTGTTGCAAGCCTATCCCCATTTAACCAAAGAAGATATTTTGGCGGCCGTTTCCTATTCCGCCGATGTGATTGAACGGGAGGAATTGCTTGTCTCGTAAAATTCTCGCGGATGAATGTGTTGATTTCAGAATCAGCAGATGGGTTTTTGCCCACAAACACAAGGGGGTTGGGATCATCTTTTTACGATATGCGTCTGATGATATACAGAAAATAGGATTCGCTCTCATTCAGGTTCTTAACACGTATCAGGATTCCCTGTCCAGAAAGTTTGTGGTGATCAAGCCCCAAAAAATCAGGGTTAGAGATATTTAAAGGAAGAATAAACCGCGAAGACGCGAAGGCGCAAAGTTGTTTATTTTTTCTTGGCGTCTTTGCGCCTTTGCGGTTCATATACGGAAGGTGATTTTTATGCTCAGTACTTTAGGTAGTGGTTCACTTGTCAATGATGGCCGTTCGTTGAGCTTAGCCGAAACGAGCGGGGGGGCGTTCCCTTCGACTTCGCTCAGGGAACGGCCCTCATTGACAAGTGAACCACTACCTAAAAATGAAGTTGCCATCCATCTTTTAGAGGAGTGGCTGGCGGATGAATCGGGCTATAATGAGACGGTCTGGGATGCTGTCAAAAGCACGATAGAAGAGAACCGGTTTTCGGAAAGGAGACGCTTTGATGATTAAGCCGATAAAGAAGAATGGGTAGTGGTTACCTTGTACGTGATTGTCATGGCGAGGAGTCCGCGACGAAGCCACCCCTCCCTCGCCCTCCCCTAAGTTCGGGGAGGGATGGGGTGGGGTCGCTTCGCAAAGCCTCGCAATGACACCATTATTCACCAAAAGTCCAAAAATTCTTGCTTAAATTCAATTCTTGTAGTACATAATTTCGTAAATATTTACACAACGTTCTTTGACAGAAATAGGGGGTGACAAGAGAGTTGTCGCAACCCTATCTTCTCAATCATGCACCTCGATTTGGAGGAGAGAGATGAACGCGCCGAAAAAGCCTGCTATCGTG
>CAILAO010001011.1 GCA_903832105.1 uncultured Pseudomonadota bacterium
CAAGGCAAAAGCTGCTTAGATCACCTGAACAAGTGCTATTGCCGGGGGGATCTTTTAGCCCACGGCTGCTTGGTCGTGGCGACTAATCGAGGCTGAACTCCCACCAAATTTGAAATAGGAGCAGACGTGGCCACATATACCGAGGTGCCTATTTGGGAGTCACCTTTTTTAAGAAAAAACCCAGCTTCCATGCTCGTCCGAGAGGTGTACCCTAAAAAACGGAACGTTTTTTCCTCGCAAATTTAAGAAAAAATCACTGAAGATTTCGAAAGTTACAAGCTTGATTTGGTGTTTTTCTTATAAAAACTAAAGTTTCTCAGAATTGCTTCCGAGAGAGAGTAATGAATAAAAGATTGGTTAGTAAACGAACGTGGTTAGGCGAACGTTTACTACCCGAAAGGAAGATGAAGAAAGTTGTTGGATTAAAGCCCTGTTATCAACGATGTTCTGCTGCTTTTTGGAGTAATGACTTTGGAAGGTCGTTTTCAGGATCCGAGAGTCTTTTACAATTAGGCGGTTTTACGATGAAAAGGTTTTACCAGGTACAAATTTTTTCAGCCATAGTGTTTATGTTGCTTGGATCTAGTTTTGTTGCCGAGGCTTCCCCCTACAGCCTAAGTTACGGTGGAAGATTGACAAACGATACTGGAGCGCCGATTGAAGGCTCAATCAATATCGAAGTCAAGTTTTTTAGAAGCGCAGGAGGAGCTGATGAAGTTCCGGTGGTAGTGCCGGAGTTTACAAATATCCTTTTAAACGAAGGAGTGTTTCAACTCACTGTTGAACTGCCTTTAAACGATTTTCATACGGTATTTACCGCAATCGATCCCGTGTGGATCCAAATAAAAGACACCGTGAACAATGTCACATATCCAAGACAGATTTTTTCCGCAGTTCCATTCGCCCTCAAAATCCCGACTGACAACATTTCTATGGGTTACACAAGTGAAGGAAAATTGACTCTTCTTAGTGCTACAAATCTTCAAGGTCGGAGCGTGTCAAACGAAGCGCCCGGAGACGGGAATATACTAAAATGGAACGGGGCAGAATCAAAATGGGAGCCAGGGTCTGTTTCTGGAGCTGGGACGGTCACTTCTGTGACGGCAGGAGCAAGTCTTGAAACATCGCCAGGAGCTGGAATTACAGCTACCGGAAGCATCGATATAAAAGATGGCGGTGTCACAAATGCCAAAATCGCGGCTGGCGCAGTAAGTCTAGTAAAAATCGACGCATCATCTTGTGCTAATGGTGAAGTGATTAAAAAATCCGGCCTTAATTGGTCCTGCGGGACTGATCTTAATAGCGGGAGTGTTACATCGGTGACGGCAAGTCTTCCTCTTTCAAGCTCAGGAGGAGCAGCGCCAAATATCACTATTAATCAAGCAAATGGCTCAACAAATGGCTTTCTAACATCAAGTGATTGGACCACATTTAACGGAAAACAAGCCGCAGGAAACTATGTGACAGAGCTCACAGGCGAAGTTACAGTATCAGGTCCAGCGGGCGGTGGTTCAGCCGCAGCCACGATTACAAATGGTGCAGTTATTGGCAAAGTCTTGACAGGTTTTACGGCTGGCGCAGGATCGGTTTCTGCGAGTGATACAATTCTCAGTGCAGTTCAAAAACTTGATGGTAATATTGCTGCAAAACAAGATGCGATCACGACCCTAGCTGTAAATAAAGGCGGTACAGGTCAAGCAACACTTACCAACGGAGCAATTCTTTTAGGAAATGGAACATCTGGAATCTCTTCGACTGGCCCAGGAACGACGGGTCAAATTCCAATCAGCAGCGGAGCGCTAATCACAATGGCGAGTATGTCAGGTGATGCAACTCTTGCCTCAACAGGTGCTCTTACGATTGCAAATACAGCAGTCACAGATGCCAAAATTGCAAGCGGAATTACTGCTTCTAAAATTACTGAAGATGCAACACATCGTTTTGCAACCGACACTGAAAAAACGACCTGGAATGCAAAGCAAGACGCTTACCTAAGCGGCGGCACAGCCTCACATCCCGCATCTGGTTGCCCGACAGGATATATTGTGGTGCCTGGTGATGCCGCGTATGGAACGACGGATTTTTGCGTCATGAAATATGAGGCGAAATCCTCAGCAGGAGGAAAAGGTGTGGAATCAAGAGCTACTGACGTGCCTCTTCGTTACACCATTACGTGGGCTAACGCCGTCGCCGCCTGTAGAAATCTTGGTCCTGGCTATGCACTTATCAACAACAATGAATGGATGACAATTGCATCAAACATCGCGAACGTCGCCTCCAACTGGAGTGATGACAGCGTGGGATCAGGCGCGTTAAATCGAGGCCATACAGACGGCACGCCAGCGGACGCTTTAGCCGCTTCAACAGATACTGATGCTTGCTCAGGCACAGGTCAAACGTGTTCAGACACGGTTTGGGATAGCCAACGAAGAACGCACAAATTATCGAACAGCGCCGATATTTGGGATTTTTCTGGTAACGTATTGGAATGGGTCGATACGTTGGTCATAGAAAACAAACCAAATGCAGGAATTGCATACAATGAGTTAAGTGCTGTCACCGGCACCACGGCATTTCCTTTGACTCAGCTTCGTCCCACAAATGCACTCAAGGGTTGGTGGTTTGATTCATGGAACTCTTCTCAAGGAATCGGTCAATATAATCCCGGGAATAATGCCGCTGCTGGTGGCCTGCTTCGCGGTGGTTGCTGGGACGATGGAGTGAACGCTGGGGTGTTCGCCGCTCACCTGGGCTCTTCGCTGCAGGTTGGAAACAGCCGTGAGGGATTTCGCTGCGTTTTTCGTAAATCACCGTAAAGCTCTGAGCTCTAAACGATCTAATGGAACTTGGAATATTTGACCTTAGTCCTTGTATCAATTGCGTATCAGGTACAAGTGTGGGGCGCATTCGCCTGAAACCCGCGTAAAAAAACGGAAACGGTCATTGGGGCACGGGAACCGCATCTTCGATGCTGAAAGCAGGAGTAAAAACGAGGGGATTTATTCAACAACGTCGTTTAGCGCTCTAGTTGAGGTCTAGCGCCAAAACAGAACTGATCGAGAAATACTTGTTCATGCTTAGTGCTTAAAAACTTCGAAAGACGGAGTTGAGATCCCCAGCGCTCAGATAATGTCATGCCAGTGATATTGAAACGTAATCTCGTCAAAATCTGGATAATTGTGAGGTTGGATGGAGATGTATCACCCTCGATACGTTCAACGCCAACTTCTTCTAGGCATTTAAAAAGATGCTTCAAAAATAGGGAAAGGATTTGATGTCCCTCATATTCAGGTAAAAGTGCAAAACTACGTAAATAATACGAACTCCAATCAATCGGCGTTCCTACAAAACCCCCGATAGTTTTCTGATTCATCTTGAAAACAAAAAAATCCCCGGCTTCTTTGTAATATCTGGTTTTTGCAGTGCCGCTTTCAGACCATAAAAAGGATGTTTGGTAAGAATCCTGCCGAAAAACCCTGGCAAAATGAACTTTTGCGAATGCAGAAAATTCTTCGTGTGTGCTATATTCAGCGACGAAACCTTTCTGATTGATATTAAATGGAAAATAGTCGTTCCAGTTGATGTTCCAGATTGATGACGAAAGACACCTCTCATGCGGCAGCGTTTCTACGGAAGGAAAAGCCTCGGCTCCGATCAAAGAACGATTAGTATTTGGTTCTCTGTTTGTACGATCGGACTGATGGGTTTCGGTTTCTAATGCCATGAAAGGGTCCTCTCATTTTGAAATAGTGGATTAGATCATGGGCAGAAAAAATGTTTCCGTCAAGGAAATGACAAAAAAATAGGCAGTCGGTTTAGAAAAATTAACCAAGTGTTAGCAAATACGCGGGAGTTGCTCCCCGCTGATCCATTGGATGACGCGGCGTCCGCCAAAAGAAGTCTCCATGTGTACGGTGGCCATGTTTGATGTGCGATGGTCTTGTTCAGTCTTTTTTTTATCATGCGCGGTCTCAACTGATCCAATAATCGCGGCTTCACGGCCAAGGGGATGAGATCTCATGGCTTTCAAAAGCTGTTTGGAAATACCCGCTTGCAGCTTCATCATCTTGGCCACGCGCGACTTCTTGACCGCCGTCGGCACCTGGTTCTCCAGCCGCGCGCTCAGCG
>CAILAO010001012.1 GCA_903832105.1 uncultured Pseudomonadota bacterium
GATTAGAAATCCCATGCTCTATCCAACTGAGCTACCGGACCGCAACAAATTGGTTCCGCCATTATAGATAAATTTTCGTGAAACGCTAATACATTATTTGAGGTTGAGTTGGTCCCAATATTTTTTTAATTCCGCATGCTTATTAGTAATACGTGTCGCAGCCGCGTTGGCGGCATCCCCACCAATCATCTTTAAGGCATGCAAAAAACGCTTTTGAACGAAAAGTGGCCTACCACGACGCAAATTTTCAGGATTCTTGGAGGCCTTTTCGATGACAGTAACAATGTGCTTATTTTCGGATCCTTGAAAACGGCGCCCCACAGCTACAGCGGATTCAGCCCTTACCACCAGTGCTTGATCAAATAGTCCATGAAATAAGATTTCATCGCATAATGGATCTTTTATGTAGGTGCAAACCTTGACCCATCCCATGCGCCACTCCCAGACCCAAGCCGAAAGCTTTCTTCCCCTATTCATATGCTGTTGCCATAAGCGGAGGAGGGATTTCGGAGCTGCTTGTTGGAAGGCTTTCCATTCGAGTTGATTGGGTTTTTTCTGAGGTTCTATACCAAGAATCACCCGATCATTCTCGCTACTGGTTCCGGAAGACTTTTTAACAGATTGTTTTTGCTGGATTTTACCAGCTGCGTAGGAGGACTTTGCCGGCCAGGGTCCCTGGAAAGCAAGACCGAGAAGAACGACCAAAAAAGCAGTAAAATAACGAAGCATATGAAAGTCCTATTTTTTAACCAGCTAAAATAATTAGAAAAACAATTTTTTTTTGCTTTTTTTCTAAAGTTTTTTTTCAGCATGCCGAGTGAAGCTACAGGTTCGGGCGAGGGGTCCCGTCAACCTAACGTCAAAGTGCTTCGGCATAAAAAAGCGTTTCTGTCTAACAACCCGCATAGGGAGTCCATTCCATGAGTGAACTACTTTGGTATGTCTACCAAAATGGCCAACAAATGGGTCCTTTGTCTGAACAACAGCTAACCGACATGGTTAATAATACCATGATCGCTCATGATGCATATCTTTTCAAGGTCGGATGGAAAGACTGGCGTCCTATTGAGGATACTTACGAGGAGCTTGGAATACTTAATCCTCCGCAAGCGAAGACGCCAAAACGGAGGGCTGCAGCCCCAAGGGCGACTATTATTGGACGTGTCGTCGTCCATAATAACGGGCGTCTTGCCATTGGGGGCGGCGTCAACATCTCGTCGACAGGGATTTTCGTTGAATCCAACGATCGAATCTTCAGTGTGGGCGAAAAACTGAAGCTCTCCGTCAAGGTTCGCGGCATTTCAAAGCCATTCAACGCCACAGCACAAGTCATCCGTTTTAACTCGGATGCTCGGTTTCCAGTTGGTTATGGCCTCAAATTCGAGAATCTCGACGAAGAAATCAGAAAAGAGATTCAGAGACTGGTTGATGAACAAAACGCCGTGGTACGCGAGGAAAAGGATGATCGCTCGGTGATCGTTTCTAAGTAGTCACTACGGTCACCCAGATTTAACTTGACTAAGCAGAGGAGACAACCGTGAACCAGTTAAATAATTGCCAGACAAAGACGTTCAGTTGGAAGGCGGTTAAGTCTGCAGCAGAAGCTTGCGAAGCGATCGATGTTGGACTCATGCTTCAGTGGAAGGATATGCGCGCAGTCAAAGCATCATTATCGTATGATGATCAACTTAATGTAATGCGGCATTTGGCCACCCGATTTTGCGAACGCGTCGATATTCGGCTTTCTGGCGAAATCTTGACCGAGACTTTGTTAGTATGGCTGGCGTTTTCGTTGGATGAAAAACTCATTCATGCTTTTCTGGAACAGCTTTTCCAAGAACCAGCCCTTCCCGAAGCGGTTCGGCTTCTCGTCGAAATTACTTTGACCACAGAGGTCTCGGAAACGGAACATCTTGACGAAATTTTCAATATGTCTGTTGCATTGTGCTGTTATCTGGGGTTTTACCTCTATGAATTCAATAAAGCTTATCCAGATGATCTTAAAGGTGTTGATATTTTGATGGATCACATCGCAACGTTCTTATTCTCGGTTAGTAACACGAACCAATATGGCATAAGATTCAGTCTCGTTCACTATTTTGGTTATCTCGAACGAGGAGCGGCCCATAAGAAGTACTTTAATCGTCTGATGGCTCGCTTTGGTTTCACTGCACTCGAACAACTCTTCTATCTTTTGTTCCAAAAGAAAAGCGAAGCCGTTGCCATGGAATATCTTTTTGAAAACATGCCCTACATTTTAGAGGCTGATAGTAGCATTCAGCAAATGGTTCATGAGACCTTCAGGACATATCTTCTAAGGGAACCCGATCGATTCGCGCTCTTTGTCCAACTTTTTTCAAAGCATCTTCTTGAAAAAGAACCAGAGTACGATAAAACTCTAGCTGCAAAGACATTTTTGGGGCACCTGGCGGGTCTTTTGAAAGTTGTTTCTTATGTTAACCACAAGCGTTTGGCCCGATGTCTGATGAGCACACTCATGATGTTTAAAGAACTTCCGTCTTGTAGCGATTGGATCTCACAGCTTCTCGAAGATAAAGAAGTGCGGAAAACCTTCCGTGAAATACTCCGTCAGCTGCAACAATCCAACGCAGCGGAAGATGTTCTGGATGCGTCGCTTTTGCTGCGATCTACCAAGAGAGGACGTGGACTCGTACTCAACCGCAGTGAAGGCCTTGGAATCCTTGAGCAGGTGACGTTTTTAGGTAAATTTGAGGCGGTGCCGAGGACTTCCTAACGACCGTGCTTCCGGTTTCTTTCAGGCTTTAGCGTTTCACTTTTTCTCAGTGCGATTCTTTGAATCTTCCTTTAGCTTTTCTAAAATAAATGCCTGTATCTTAGGTTTAAGTTGGCCCATGATCTTCTCCATCATAGTCCCCAATTTCCGACTAATTTCCGGTGTTTTTTGAACCAAGGCTTTTCCAGAGGGCGTGTTATAAAAAGCAATCATATCTTTCATTTCTTTCTCTGAAAAAGTCTCTGCGTAAGCATCTATATAGTATTCCTTGACCTTATCCCAACTTGTTTCTTGATCTATCATTTTTACGAACTCACCCGCCCAACTTTTGGTTGCGGACTCCTTACTAAGCATCTGGCGTATGATTGACAAAGTCTGTTCACTATTTTCTTTTTCTTTCTTTACGATGAGCAGTTGTTCAGCCAAATCCCTGTTTTGTTTGCTCTCAGCAAAAATCGGAAAACTAACTGCAGTGAAAACACCCGTCAACAAAATCATACACAAAACTTTCTTTGTCATATTTTTCCTCTTTCTCTCATTTATGTTATACAAGCCACTATATATTATTCCTTAGGTTAAGTTAAGAATGGCGCAATACCAAAAGTCGACTTGGAAGTTTCAAGTTTTTCACTAATTTTGCTCTCTAGACCTGTAGTGGGGTTAAAAAATTTTCGTTATTCTGTGTTGGGATATAACATAGATGAATAAAA
>CAILAO010001013.1 GCA_903832105.1 uncultured Pseudomonadota bacterium
GAGCATAAGGAACCGCTGAAAACTTTTGGCGCGGGTATGTCGTTGGTACGCCGTTCTTGGTAGCTGTAATTTCAACGTAGGCAGGGCTGGTGCTGTTCACTGGGAAAATAAGATTAATGTCTGCAATGGAGAGATTTAGATCAAGCTGAAACAAGCCTTCATCAAGCTCTACAGCGTCAAATGAAAGTGGCGTCGTAAGAGCGCTGCCCCCTACAGAAACGTTATAAAAAGAAACCAAAAGGTCAACAGGACCTTCAACGGGCGCTCCCACGTCACTTGTGAGGCGTCCACCGTAACTCATCTGATACGCATCAGCAAAACTTGGTGATGACATCAACATCAAAAAGCACGCAAGAATTGAACAAAGACTCCTTGGTCTCATCATTGGTCTCATCATTCTATCCCCCTCACTTAAAAGGCTTTGACCCTTTCACATACAGTCGGAGGAATCTTCTCAAAACTTTAGAACTTTTTACGGCAACGAATTGCCTCATAAAAAACGTTACCGAAATCAGGTGGATAGATTGTGAAGTTCGGATTCGTTGCGTCATAATTAGTGGTGAATAAACTTTTTACACTGATTTCATTGAAACACGGAGGTTTCAAGTTATGAGCAACGAATCCAAAAAAGAGTATATAACTCTATTATTTGCATGTTACCGAAATTCATCGAAAAAAGAAAGATCCCGTATTCTTGACGAAATTTGCCGAAATTTGCAAATTCACAGAAAATCTGCCATCAGGCTTTTTGGGTCGATTTCGAAAGAAAAGAATAAAAAAGGAAGAAAAAAAGTTTACTCATTTGAAGTCATAAGACATCTGAAAATTCTCTGGGAGTCCATGGACTATATCTGTGCAAAGAGAATGGTTGCAGCTATTCCTAATTGGATTGGACATTACGAGTGTACAGAAGAAGTTAAGAAGAAGATCTTAGAAATGAGCGCCTCTACGATTGATCGTAGTTTGAAGCCATTTCGCTCTGCATTAAGGAGAAGAAGAAATTGTGGAACGAAGTCAAGTCGGCTTTTGAAGACTATGATTCCCATTAAGCCGCTAGACTGGAATGTACCTGGCCCTGGAACGGTTGAGATGGATACCGTAGCTCATTGTGGTGATTCTCTATCCGGTGAGTTTATCTGGAGTCTTACTTTGACAGATATCTATTCTGGTTGGACGGAAAACAGAGCCATTTGGGGAAAGCTATCCCTTCAGGTTTTAGACATGGTTCAAGATATCCAAAAAAGCCTCCCTTTCAGCCTTTTCAGCGTTTCGGTTGATAATGGTTCGGAATTTATATGCCATAAGCTTTTTCAGCACTTTTGTCCCCCAGATCATCCAGAAAGGCATATCCATTTCACACGAAGCAGGGCATATAAGAAAAACGATCAATGCCATGTCGAACAAAAGAATTGGACTCATGTTAGACAGTTTTGGGGTTATGCAAGATTTGATGATAAGAAAGCCTTAGACCCCATGAATACCCTTTACCGAGACTATTATTCATATCTTCAAAACTTCTTCATGCCTCAAGTAAAACTTCTTCGAAAGACAAGAATTGGAGCTAGAGTCAAACGTGAATATACGAAGCCTCAAACTCCATATCAAAGACTTCTAGGTTGCCCAGCTATATCTGACGATAAAAAAGAAGAATTGAAAAGACAGTATGCAGCACTGAATCCCTTCTGTCTCACAAAGACAATCAGAGAACAGCAGCGCACCATAGCCAAGCTTCAAACTGTCATTGTGCAAGAACAAGAAGCTGCCTAATAATTGAAAACCTATATTTTAGATTCGTTCCGAAGGAACTTAACCAAACCTTCCGTGTTTCCGTACTTCCGCGTTTCCGCGATTAAACTAAAGATCGAATTTCCAAAACGCTTGATGCTTAACGTTGGAGTATTAAAATTTAAAAGTAAAGCAACAGGCAGTCGTGAGGCTTTAAGATATGACAGCACAGTCGCAAAATGAATGTCGTCGAACTGTTTGACTGCTTTCAATTCTACAACAACAGTTTTTTCCACAATAAGATCTAGCTGGCAGAATCCAATATTGCTGCCCTTGTAGTTTAAGCTTATCTGTGCCTGTCTTTCAAATTTCAGACCTTGCAGATTGAGCTCGATGCATAATGAATCTTCATAGAACTTCTCTAAAAACCCTGGTCCTAAACACTTATGTACTTCAATTGCGCAGCCTATTATTTTCTCGGTAATCGATTCATAAACGAGTTTACCCATATTCGAAGTCCTTTTTAATCGCGGAAGCGCGGAAGTACGGAACCGCGGAAAAGACTTTTTTAGCCTAGCTAAAAAAGGTTTTACAGGGACATCTAAAAAGTCTTTCACTGACATGCAAAAAGTAAACTGAAAAGGCACCGAGGTTCTCCTTCAATACCCCTCCAAAATCGACCTTCTTCTTTTTTTCAGTAACGTTTGTTTAATTTGAGTAAAAAATTGAC
>CAILAO010001014.1 GCA_903832105.1 uncultured Pseudomonadota bacterium
CACCTTATAAATTGTTGAAATGCCTGTGCAGTCCTCGGACAATCGTTCCGTGAAACTACCCAACCGAGAAACAAGGTCAAAATTATGAGATACGTTAAAGCTCTCTTCTTTGTTTGTTTCTATGTTGATTACTTTATGGGCTCTTATGCTCATTGTCTGTCTCCTCTTATTAACATCGCAGATATTGCCTGTCTTTTTTACCTTTTAATGCCCGCGCTTCTTCTTCGGGTAATCCAATAAACTCACCCGGCGTAAAAGATATTTCGTCTGGGTAATACTCAAACAGCTTCTTTTCTGTTCCGTCCTCGAAGGTAGCGAAGACTTGAGGCATTGGATCGCAAAAGTTCTTTGGCATTGCCGTAATACGAGCAGCTATAATCTTTGACATATATGACTCCTTTCTCCTGAAGATTCAGGATTATTTTAAAATGATAAGTCGTGATAGGCATTATAACCAAAAGCCTTCGTCCATATAATTTTGCCAGCCTTGTTCAATGATCTAACAGCCTTCCTGTGCCCTTGATCTCCACAGCCGTAGCCGTCACGTTCCATAATGTAAGCGGCTGTCATTCCGGCATTTATGGCGATGCCCTCCAGCAGGCGCGTGATCTGCTGCTTGTTTTCCATGTCTTTACAGACACATTCCAGGTCAACAAAAGGCGTGTTTAAAATATCTTTGATTTTATGTTTCATGATTTCACCTTTCTTCTTGATCATCTTCTTCTTGAAGGATTTCACCGCTTGTGAAACCGTCAGCGATCAGCTCTGTTATATGCTGCCGGTCGTTGTCGTTTAGTTCTACCGTTGTCTCTAATGTCCACCAGCCTCGTTTCATCTTCTTCACCCTTCGATTAAAGATATAGTTGATAATTCATGACTATCCAGCCCTTCGGCAAGCTCAGGACACCGCATTGATAAAATTGTTTGTGGGGCAGGATTGGAGGTATGCACTTTGTCCTGCTTCCGGTCCTCATGGCGTTATTGAGATGCCACCCACAAACTTTTATTTCGGCATGACTCCTTCTTCGAGGAAACTGTAAAATCCTGTTTCGCCGATGATGATATGGTCATGGACGTGAATATCCAGCAGTGCAGTTGCCGCAACGATTTTTTCTGTCATTTTCATATCTTGATCAGAGGGCGAAACTTTACCGGATGGATGATTGTGTATTAATATCAATGCTACCGCCCCAAACAAAAGTGCATGGCGAACAACCTCACGGTGATAAACGACTGCCTGGTTCACCGTTCCGTTCATCACCTGAATACCGATGACGCTATTTTGTGCATCGAGGTAAACAACCAAAAACTTTTCGATGTCAGAGTCTTGCAATGCCCTGGCGAAGTTGATCAGATCGTTTGTGCAGGTTATCCTCTGACCATTGTATGGGAAATCTTTTTCCTTAACCCTTGTGGTTTTTATGCTGTATGCGTATGTAGCTTTTCCCATGGCGTATCCTTTATTTTCCCTTTCCTATTTAGTTTTCTTTGTGGCTTCCTCGATGGTAAGCTTCTCTATCCAGAGCCTCAGAACATTTTGCTTAATGGCCTGTGATAGCTGGTTGGCTTCACCTGCCTTTTTGACATTGGCTTTTTCCTGAAATTTCCAGAAGCGAAGCTGCGCCTCTATTGCTTGCAGCTGAGCCTTTTGCGTTTTTGTCAGCGG
>CAILAO010001015.1 GCA_903832105.1 uncultured Pseudomonadota bacterium
ATCACCTCCTAAATTTTAAAATTTGGAGATGCTCGAGTGCTTAATAAGTGTGAAAAAACAAATCATTAAAGTTTTTAACAAATTCACACAGGAGATTAGTGGGCGAAATAAAATTACAATATATGTCACATAATACTCATACAATTCAGAACTTAAAAAACTCTGAACATTAAAGTCCGAAAATTTATTTTCGGATAGTCAAGGTAAATTAAAAACTTGCCTTGACTATTACATTTTTAAAAAATAAAACAACAAGGAACTCCAGACAAAATTTGGGGCGAGTTGTAAGTTAAGGCAAACCCTTGAAGGGCATAAGCTCGTAAGGGCTTATCGTTCAATGGTAGGATGAATCGTTTGCAACGATTAGATTCGGGTTCGATTCCCGATAAGTCCATTTGACTTTAACAAAAATAATCTTGGAAAAAATATTTCCAGAATCACAAATCATATTCACTAAAAAAATTCGAAAGAATTTTTCAATGAATCTCGCATGGTAACGAGATAAAACAAAAACCACAACGTATGAACCTCGAGAATGAAATAGTTCACGGGGGGAGTTGAGATTGAAAATAATCGAACATCATATTCAATCGATGAAACAGAAGGAAGAAATAGATCTTAGTATTGATCTTACTTTATATATACTGTTAGACGGATAGCTTGGTTTAAGTCGTGATGAAGGACGTGGCAAGCTGCGATAAGCTCTGGGGAACCGCATGCAGGTTTTGATCCAGAGATTTCCGAATACGAAAACGTAAATATCCTGAGAAGGAGGCACACGCAGGGAATTGAAACATCTTAGTACCTGCAGGAAAAGAAAATAAACAATGATTCCCCTATTAGCAGCGAGCGAAAAGGGAAGAGGGCAAACTGAATCTCCTTTTGAAAAGAAGGCAGAGATGTGGTGAGAGATAAAGCTAATTCAATGAGTCAAACTCTTCTGGAAAGAAGGACCTTAGAGAGTGATAGTCTCGTAGACGAAGTTGATACGCCGTTCCTCAAAGAGTAGGCCGTCCCGGATTGGACGACTGAATATGGCACAATTAAGTGCTAACCCTAAATATAGACTTAAGTCCGATAGCGCAATAGTACCGCGAGGGAAAGCTGAAAAGAACTCTTAAACGAGAGTTAAAAGACTTGAAATCTAACAGTTACAGCTTGTTACGGGCCAACTCTCTTTTGAGATGTTTGGTTTGTAACGTACGTTTTGAAAAACGGGCCAAGGAGTTTCTTCAAGTGGCGAGGTTAATTTAAAGAAGCCGAAGCGAAAGCAAGTCTGAAAAGGCGTGAGTCACTTGGGGAAGACCCGAAGCCAGACGATCTACTCATGGGTAGTGTGAAGTTCTCCGAAAGGGGAATGGAAGTACGAACTAATGTTGTGTACATGCACCTGGATGACCTGTGATTAGGGGTGAAAAGCCTATCTAGTCTGGCGATGGCTGGTTCCTGCTGAAATATACCTTCGTATAGTCTCATATTATAAATTGTTGACGGGGTAAAGTACGGATAATTTACGCAGAGGATTTT
Organism: uncultured Pseudomonadota bacterium; assembly: GCA_903832105.1. Taxonomy (GTDB): domain Bacteria; phylum Bdellovibrionota_B; class Oligoflexia; order Oligoflexales; family CAILAO01; genus CAILAO01. The sequence continues at coordinate 1,528 of CAILAO010001015.1, forward strand.
TCCTACGGTGAATTTTCCAACTCAGAATCTGTCAATTTTTAGATATGGGAATCAGTGTCTGCGCGTAAGGTGCTTTCACAAGACCAGAACAATGGAGACCGCAGTTAAGGTCCCTAAATTTATGCTAAGTGTAACAAAGGAAGTTTTGAATCTGAGACAGTGGGGATGTAGGCACAGAAGCCGCCACCATTTAAAGAAAGCGTAACAGCTCACCCATCGAGATTCGAAGCGCCGAAAGTGGACGGGGCTCAAGCATAATACCGATACTGCGGGCATGCTCTTTAGAGCATTGCGGTAAGCAGGCGTCTTTTCTGCACAGAAGCTTCTTCGAGGGAAGGAGTGGAGCGGAAAGGAATGAGAATCTTGGTAGCAGTAAGATCTAATTTTCCTGAGATTCGGAAAATGTCGAAAGAGCACGGTTTCCTCGGCAATAACAATTAGCCAAGGGTTAGTCGGGTCCTAAGCTTCTCCCTAACCGAGAGTAGCGATGGAAATGAGGTTAATATTCCTCAACCTGTTAAAATCGTCTATGACATAGTACGCTTCCGGATAAGTGAACTTTCGAAAGAAAGTTTGTGCAAAGAATTCATGGATCGTAATGATTAGAAGTGAATGAACTTGTACAATGTAAATCGCTGATTCCAGGAGCCCGTGAAATAGCTATGTACAGAAATTAACAGCCCGTACCTAGAACCAACACAGGTGCTCTAGCTGAGAAGGCTAAGACATGAAGGTGTAATCCAACTAAGGGAACTCGGCAAATTTGCCCTGTAACTTCGGTAGAAGGGGTGTCTAACTTTGTGCTTGATATTAGAGTGCATTGTTAGATTTCAATAACAAGGACTGTCCGACTGTTTAGCAAAAACGTAGCCGGTTGCTGATTTGCAAAGATATGTATAACCGGTGAAACCTGCCCAGCGATGGTGCTTCAAATCACATTCCAATGTGGCTAAGACCCATCAAGCGGCGGGCCTAATTCCTGAGGCTC
>CAILAO010001016.1 GCA_903832105.1 uncultured Pseudomonadota bacterium
AGCTAAGGTTTCAGAGAAAAGATCACGTTTATGCCTCAAGAGTAAGCAGAAGCGGATGTCTACGATTTTAAATTGAGTACACACCTTAGTAACGATAATTTTCCGGCTTATATGGACCCTCAAGTGGCAGACCAAGATATTCCGCCTGCTTCGATGTGAGCTTTGTAAGCTTCACGGGGAGTTTTCTAAGCTGAAGTCTGGCGACTTTCTCGTCGAGGATTTTTGGCAAAACATAAACACCGACAGGATATTTCTTATGTTCGGTCCAAAGCGCTATCTGGGCCAAGACTTGGTTTGTAAAGGATGACGACATGACAAAACTTGGGTGTCCATTGGCGCAGCCTAAGTTGACAAGACGACCCCTGGCCAAAACAATAATCGAATTGCCGTTTGGAAGAACGAATTTGTCAACTTGCGGCTTGATATTGTATTCTTTGACTTCAGGTGTTTTTTCAAGCCACGCAACGTCAATTTCCGAATCAAAATGGCCGATGTTGCAAACACTCGCGTTATCTTTCATCTTTTTGAAATGTTTTTCCGTAATGATATCGCAGCACCCTGTCGCTGTGATAAATATGTCTGCAATACCCGCAGCGTCTTCGAGATCAACAACTTCGTACCCTTCCATAACGGCTTGAAGGGCGCAAATCGGATCGACTTCAGTGATAAGAACGCGAGCGCCAAATCCGCGCATCGATTGCGCGCAACCTTTTCCGACATCACCAAAACCACAAACTGCAGTGACTTTGCCCGCAACCATGACGCCCGTCGCGCGTTTAAGCCCATCCGCAAGCGATTCGCGGCAACCATAGAGGTTGTCAAACTTCGATTTCGTAACAGAATCATTTACGTTCATCGCTGGGACTTTAAGTTTTCCCTCGGTATGCATCCTGTAGAGACGATGAACGCCCGTGGTTGTTTCCTCTGAGATTCCGCGAATATGTTTAAGAAGATCGGGGCGTTTTTCATGAACCATTTGAGTGAGATCGCCCCCATCGTCAAGAATCATGTTAAGGGGCTCGTTGCCGAACATCAGAGTTTGGTCGATACACCAATCGTATTCCTCTAAGGTCTCGCCTTTCCATGCGAAGACCGGAATGCCTTTTGCTGCGATCGCCGCCGCGGCATGGTCTTGCGTAGAAAAGATGTTGCAACTTGACCATCGAACTTCCGCGCCAAGCTCGATGAGCGTTTCGATGAGTACAGCGGTTTGAATAGTCATGTGGAGACATCCAGCAATCCGAGTCCCTTTTAATGGCTTTGATCTTCCATATTCTTCGCGAAGGGCCGTGAGCCCCGGCATTTCTTTTTCTGCAATCTCAATTTCCTTTCTTCCCCAGTCAGCTAGACTCATATCCGCAACTTTGAAATCACCATTTTTTCCCGTTTTATTTAACATGATTGCCTTCTCCTCCTGTCACCCTATCTTTACATTGTCATTCAAAACGTAAATTGGATTCTTGACTACACTAGAACCGACGAGAACGTTTTTGAATAGCAGAAACTCCGCGAAAAACCCATCAAATAAAAGGTGTTTTGGTGTTTTTTGTGAAATCCCAACCAGGAATTTTTCGAAGATATTATTAAAATGATTAATAAGTTTCTTTGGTTATGATAAAAAAGACAGTCTTGCAACGCCGTTTTTTTGATTCGATCAGCGTATCGGAAGGAAGGAATTCAATATGGCATCCATCGTCCTAAAGAACGTCTCGAAAGATTACCCTCTTGGTAAAGTGACTGTCACCGCCCTTAAAGATATCTGTATTGAAATTCAACATGGAGAGTTTTCTGTGATTGCAGGCCCTTCAGGGAGCGGGAAGACGACCCTTCTTAATCTCGTGGGTTGCGTTGACATCGCAACGAGTGGAACTGTTCTTGTAGAAAATCAAGATACTGGTGCTCTCGCTGAAACCAAGCTTACAGATCTTAGACTGCATACGATTGGATTTATCTTCCAGACGTTCAATTTAATCTCCGTATTGAACGTATGCGATAATATCAAGTGTCCCGCCGAATCCTGAAATACTGTCTCCCGCATCTTTGACGTTACAATCTCTCTTTAT
>CAILAO010001017.1 GCA_903832105.1 uncultured Pseudomonadota bacterium
GTTTCCGGCGGCGGTCGCGGCGGCGCGAACGCTTTTACCTAACGTGACGTTTATCCCGGCGGAACTAGCCGGCATGTTAAAGCTTGCCCAGGAACGCAACCTGCAATATGACGACAAGCTGCAAGAATTTGTGCTCTTTCGCCGCGGATACGCCAGCTTTCGGCTGTATGCCAAAACGATTTATGGCGTCGAGGTCTTACGCCAATTTTTCGAGCAGCAATCCCTGTTGGTCCATTCCGAAGCCAAAAAAATTCGTGAAGTGATCCAATTGACTTCCTATTTAGACATGATTTTCTGGCTCATTGCGGCGGTTGGAATTTCAGGGACGGTGGCGGCGCTGCTTGCCAGTCTCTATGCTTCGGTCGAACGCAAAAAGCGCGAAATCGGGGTGTTGCGGTTAATCGGTTTATCCGGGGCCGCCTTATTCCGCTTTCCGATTTATCAAGGGATCATGTTGGGCGTCGGCGGCTTTTTGGCGGGCCTGGTTTGTTTTGAGGGCTTCGCGCTGCTGATTAATACGCTATTCAAGCCGCATCTGGAACGTTTGCTCGGTTTTTCGTTAAGCATCTTGAAGACCCGGCCGAGCCTCTGCCAGATTCCGTTGGGGTACATCTTGCTGGCGCTGGGGGGAACGATGCTGATCGCCGGCTGCGCCGCAATGGTCGCCGCCTTAAGAGTGAATCAAATCGAACCGGCAGAGGCGTTGCGGGATGAATAAATCTAATGTAACTACTCACCCCTACCCCCTCTCTTCTCGGAAGAGAGGGGAATCTGAGACTTCGCCCCTCTTTTGATTGGCCTCAAGAGAGGGGTAGGGGTGAGTTTTTCAAACAGGGGAGGGAAACACATGAAAAAGCCTGCTTGGCTCGTCGTGGGGTTTATCATGTTGAATCTGTTGAGCCGTCAGCTTGCGTGGGCGGCGGACTTTGATTTTCTGAATTTTGCCAAACAGACGATTTTGCCGTGCGCGCATCCGACGGCTCCTATCGAAAAAGCAAAGTTAGAGTTTGCGAAAGAGCCGAAGGAAGAGGGAAATTTGACCAAAACCCGGGTGAAAATCTTCTATGAGGGATGGCTGAAAAAGAATGCCATGCTGGTTGAAATTGTCCTGCGAAAATGTTGCGAGGGGGCATTGTTAGTGAAAGTCGAGGTTCTGGAAGAGAGCGCCGGCACCGGCACAATGCAATGCAAATATTTTTCAGGCGGGTGGTTTGATATTGAACCTATCCAACAGGATAAAACAAACGGCGACAGACTTAAACAGCGGTAATAATTTAGCCATAACAGCCCAAAATGTTTTTTGCAATGATTAAAAAAATTAATCGTTTAAAAAGGTTTGTACTTATCGTTATAATACTTGGTATCCTTGCCTTCAATAGCATGTCATCACGTATTTTGGCGAAAGATTATGATGTAAGTTTTGATTATGGTAGAGGAATATTTTCATTCTGGGTTTTTACTCAAGTTCAAGATCCTGACAAAACTGATAATGAAGGACACATGCACAATTTAGCGAATGCAGGAGATTATAAATTTGACCAAATTACAATTAATAAATATCGCTTATATGCGCGATATAAAATGTGTTCATACACTTACCAAAAAGAAACAAATCATCAACAGGTGACCGAAAAATGGGATGATTTGGGGTATGTAGAGAGACGACTATCAGGATATATTCCGTTGTATGATAAAATAACGCAAATATTGGGATGTACTTTCCGTAATGTTGAAAAAGAAGAAGAGGATGATTATTATTCTGTTTTTGATATGTTTTTTGACAACACAAATTTTTTGCAATTAACTTATCAAAAATTCCTCTTTAGAGGTGATTATAACAGGGAAAATGTATTTGTTGAAAATTTTCTGTTTGATAAAACCAAGTATGGTATCAAATTATTGACTGATCGAAAAAGAGAGTACGCTCATCAGAAAAATTGTTATCATCAGATATCATTTGAGTCAAGCGAGTTTCCACAAATTATTTATGTAGAAGAAAGTAGTTACAGAAAATATTCTGACTTGGATCCTAAGTTTCATTCGAATAAATATTCATATCTGTACGGTCATGATTATGGAAACAGTGAACATGATCCACATCATTTGTTTTTGGGATGGAAAGTAGGAATTGGACTATCTGACATAGAAATGAGTGATGAGGCAAAGCGAAGAGCCAAAGATGCGGGCTTCAATATAGATAATTCGGTTACTCCACATTTGATTGCTGGCTTGAAGTTAGGGTATTCATTCGAAAAGACCATCAAAGGTTTATCTATTAGTGCTGGAATTATGGGGGATACCGAATTGATCAGAGAATTTTCATACGATATCTCTCATTCAGGTAGCGATAGTAACGTTGATGACTTGATCTATCAGAGAAACGAAATTTTGGGGAAAGTGTATCTGTTTTTTGGACTTCGCTTTTGAGGGAATTGGGAGATGTGAAATAAATCGGAGCTGATGGTTTGATGGTTACTATATGCATTGGTTATGTCCAGAAATATAACAGTAGCGATTATAGGGGCGTTAGCGACTATTATTGGTGCCTTAATCCAGGTGATTGGGCCTGAGGTGATTAAAAGAATGCAAAATCAGCATCCTACTACTCTGACTTCGCCCTCAAATTCTGCTCCTAAGCCCACAATCGATCAAGGAGTGATAGAAGCATCCGTGTATACCGCGATATCCATCGGTGGGGAGATTCGCAAAGATGTTCAACGACGCCCTTATTTGCAAAATGCTCTCAAAATAGCGATAGATACCAGGAAAATTGATCATGTTCTTTCACTTCGACAACGAATTCAAGAAATACAAGAAAGTATTCAAGTGGGGTTAACAAAATATAGCAATACGTTCACGCAATTGGAAAAATTCGAATCTGTTGCCGTCGCTGAAGCGTTTCAAAAATACAGAAATGATTTTGCCCGCCAGAGCGCAACAGAGCAAAAAAGGATCTGTGAAATCGTACAACAACATTTTTACACGTATTATAAACGTGGCAAAGTTGATCTAACTCAATGTCAGGCCGATTTGGAAAACTGATAGAGTGAAAATAATGATGTGTATCATAATCTGAAAAGATAACATGAATTAGACAGGAGGAGAATGAATGACAAAATATGCATGGATCGGTTTAATGTTTATGATTCTGTTGGAATCTCTCGCGTCAGGTAGTCCAGCGGATACGTTCA
>CAILAO010001018.1 GCA_903832105.1 uncultured Pseudomonadota bacterium
GAAATAAGGGCAGACGTGATTACATGTACCGAAGTGCCTATTTGAGAGTCACCTTTTTTAAGAAAGAACCCTATTTTTCCGGTTCTTTGTCTCTCTTTTACCATATAGAAACGCTAAATGAGGCTAGAGTATAAGGATATAAAGTTTTTTGACGACTAAGCAAATAAGGGATGGTGTTATGAAAATGTTCATCAAAGGTGAATGGGTAGACAGAAAAGAGACTATGGAAGTTAGAAATCCTTTTAACAACGAGGTTATCGATATTGTGCCAAAGGCGGGCGAGTCCGATGTTGCAATAGCCATTCAAGGAAGTGATGAAGGTGCGAAAATTATGAGGAGTCTGGGAGGTTACAAAAGGTGGGAGATTTTACACAAAGCTGCAATGTTGATTCGCGATAAACAGGAAGAATTTGCGAGGACTATTTGCCAGGAGGTAGGCAAAACGATAAGAGAATCCCGAAGTGAAGCAGCGAGAGGATTTGAAACTTTGATGGCTTCCGCCGAAGAGGCAAAGAGGATTTCAGATGATACCATTCCGTTAGATGGCGCTCCCGGAGGTGAAAACAAGGTTGGATTCTCGCAGCGTGTTCCATGTGGAGTTGTTGTTGCCATAGCTCCATTCAATTTTCCCCTGAATTTAGTCGCACATAAGGTGGGTCCTGCCCTCGCGGCTGGTAACAGCGTAATTATAAAACCAGCTTCTGATGCTCCGCTCACTTCGTTGAAACTTGTGGAAGTACTGCTTGAAGCCGGACTACCACCACTCGCCGTCAGTTGCATTACAGGAAGCGGGAAGAGCGTTGGAGAAGCTTTGTGCAAAGATCCGAAAGTCCGAAAGATAACATTTACAGGCAGTGCCGACGTAGGTCGTCAAATTTGTCATGTGGCTGGTCTGAAGCGAGTAACAATGGAATTGGGGTCAAATTGTCCCGTAATAGTACTTGCTGACGCAGACCTCACTAAAACAGCCGAGATTGTGGCAGCCGCAAGCTATTATTATGCTGGTCAGACATGTACATCCACTCAAAGGGTTTTTGTTGAAAAAGATGTTTATGATGATTTTCTAGGACTTTTGAAGGGGAAAACTGAAAAAATAAAAATGGGAGATCCTCTATCAGAACAAACGGATTTGGGTCCTATGATTCGAGAACGGGATATTGCAAAGGTATTAGCTTTCTTTAAAGACGCAAAATCTTCCGCAGCAAGGATACTAACCGGAGGAAAAAGACAGGGCACGATGGTTGAACCAACCATCGTGGCTGACATGAGCACCACTATGAAACTTTTCAGGGAAGAACTGTTTGGTCCTGGGGTTGCTGTGATGGCTGTGAATAACCTAGACGAAGCCATTGGACTGTCAAATGATTCAATCTATGGATTGGCAGCGGGCATTTTTACAAAGAATTTGGGTGCGGCAATGAAATTCGTGAGGGAGGTCGACTACGGTAATCTTCACATCAACTGGATTCCTGGTTGGCGCGTGGATCTGATGCCTTTTGGAGGGTTGAAAACAAGCGGGTTAGGTAAAGAGGGTCCAAAATATGCCATTCGTGAAATGACCGAAGCGAAAACAGTTGTATTTCATTTGTAGGTGATCTGAAAATTTTTAGGGTTATTCAAAGTAAGCCTAGCGAGGTTCGCGTAAAAGTTAATTTTTTCCCAAAAAACGCAATTTCCTGAAAGGTGGACACACCGTATTTGTTAGGACTTTAGGCGGATTCGGTGTGTGTCCCAAATGGCTATAGCGTGTGTTCATATACCCTCCTTAATGCCCCATTCTCTTGTCCCCGTAACTCCACGAAACTCAATTTTTTCCGGCAACACCGAACCCTCAAAATTAACGTCTACAAAATGGTCCTTGAGGTTGCGTTTGGCATAGGAACGCCTTTATCGCTTCATTGTCGGCTTTAAACTGCTCGGC
>CAILAO010001019.1 GCA_903832105.1 uncultured Pseudomonadota bacterium
AAACGCAAGTTTTTATTCCTGTTAGCCGTTAAAGAACTACGCGCTTTGAAGCTAAGGCACAGAAGCATAGCTAGGTCAACCGGACAGATTGCTGAAAAACCTCGTCATCCTGTCCCAATGCTTTTCAATATCAACGGCGTTGAAATTGGGGCTGCACTGACGGCCTTTGATTTTTAATAAGGTCAGTGCGGTTAACGAAGCACAAACGGCGGATTTGGAATGAACCTTAAAAACGCTGGTTTTGGTTTATTTTAGCGGTCAAATGGGATGCTGTGGACAAATAGCTGCTGAAATCTTGGAGATCGTTCCGATCCATTGATATTGTTTATGTCATGGCGATGTCATTGTAGAATCCCGTATCCCGCGCCATCTCTTTTTCTAAACTCTCAAGCCAGTCAACGGGTTACGTCAAACCAGACGTAACCCTTTTCATTTCCTCGCATTGCATTCCAAGTCAATCCAAGCTATCTCAAGTCAACAAAAGTTGTAAATCGCCGTTCGCGGGGAGTTTAAGTGGCAGAAAAGTGGCAGGATTTTAGCGGGATACCTTATCCTGGTAAAAAATGGAGTTTTGAAAATGATCAGCTAAAAACGTTTTTTTATCTTTAGCGACATTTGTGTATGCGAGGATCAAACGGGAATAAGACAAATTGGTTAGCTTGACAATGGTGTCCAAAACGTATATACTTCTCAATAAGTAACGATGAAATGGACACCATACTATGAGTACAAAGACAAACGAGCTAATTAAGGCTTTTGAGGAGAACAAGGGGATCCTGCGTTTCTCCAGGATACTTGTGAAGGGATTTCATCGTAAACAGGTAAAGACGCTTTTTGATTCCGGAAAGATCAGGCGAATTGGTCACGGGCTTTATCAGCTTGCAGATTCTCCTGCTCTTTCTAACCCGGATCTTGTAAATGCCGTTCTGCAGTCTCCCAAAAGCACCGTCTGTCTTATTTCCGCTCTTTCTTTTCATGAAGCGACTGATGAAATCCCGCGCAGGGTTGATCTGGCGATACCTATGGGCAGCCGGGCCAACAAGATCGATTATCCACCTGTGAAATACTACTATTTCTCTGAAGCTGCGTGGAAAGCGGGAATAGAAACTCATAAGATCGATGGCTATGATGTGCGTGTTTATGACCTAGCAAAAACAATCGCAGACTGTTTTAAATTCCGGAATAAGATCGGCTTTGATACCGCTCAAAAGGCTCTTAAAATCGCAGTTTCGGAAAAACGCATCCGGCCTGCCAAGATTATGGAATACGCAAAGATATGTCGTGTTGATAATGTTATTCGGCCCTACCTGGAGGCTTTTGTATGAACCCGGAAATTAAAAATCTTGCCGCATCGGTACGAGGTCGTCTTCAAAACAAGGCCGAAGAAACCAAAAGGGCGTTTGCCGAAGTTCTTCAGTACTATGGAATGGAACGGTTTCTCTTTCGCTTGAGCAAATCAAAATATTCTGACGCGTTTATTTTGAAAGGCGCTCTGATGTTTACAGCTTGGCAGATGCCGGAAAGGCGGATAACTCTTGATATTGATCTCCTGGCGCGTTATGGCAATGAGGTCGAAAAGATAGAAGGTGCTATTAAGGATATATGTGCTGTCAAAGTTCCTGAGGATGGACTTGTTTTTAAACCAGATTCCGTAAAAGGACGAATTATTAAAGAAGATGCGGAGTACGAAGGCGTGCGTATTAAGCTTATGGGTTATCTTGAGCGGGCAAGAATTCCGATGCAGATCGATTTCGGTTTTGGCGACGTTATTTTTCCATCCGCTCAAAAGATTAAGTACCCGGTCCTTCTTGACTTCCCGGCTCCCGAGCTAAAAGGTTATACGCCGGAGAGTGTGGTTTCCGAAAAGTTTGAGGCAATGGTCAAGTTGGGTGACCTCAATAGTCGGATGAAAGATTTTTATGATATCTGGAGCATGATGAGGCAATTTGACTTTGAAGGGGGAGCGCTTGTGCAGGCCATTCAGAAAACTTTCAAACATCGGAAGACAATGCTGCCTGCAGCGATGCCATTTTTCACTCCGGCAATTTATGACAAAAACTCCATGAATAATACGAGATGGAAAGCCTTCCTTTCGACTATGCAGATCAATATTGCTCCTACGGATCTTGGGCTTATTGCCAAGGCAATCGAGAATTTCCTTCTTGAACCCGTCAAGGCGATCCATGTCGGTCGCAATCTGGCAGCGTATTGGCATGCCCCGGGCCCTTGGCGTTGACTTAGGTCCAGAGGGCTCATGAGAACATTAGTTGTTGGAGATATCCACGGTGCATACAAAGCACTTCTGCAATGTTTGCAGCGGGCCGAATTAAATTATGATCGTGACCGATTAATTGTTCTGGGGGATGTGTGCGACGGATATCCCGAGGTGCGACAATGCATCGATGAGCTATTAAAGATAAAAACATGCGATTTTATTATCGGCAATCATGATATGTGGGCATTGGATTGGGCTTTGCGGGGCGATAAGCCGGAGATTTGGACGAGCCAAGGCGGAAGAAATACAATGCGTTCCTATGATGGTGGGCCGATGCCCAATGAACACATTGATTTCTTGAAAAGTGGGCAACTATGGCTCGAGCTTGGAGATCAAATATTTGTTCACGGTGGCTTTGATCCCGATATGCCATTGTCTAAGAGTAGCGCAGAGACATTGGTTTGGGATCGTGAGCTTCTTGATATTGCTTGGCAGAAACAGAGTATGGATCCCCAATATAAGTTTGGACACTATTCCGATATTTTTCTTGGACATACCACGACTCAATTCTATAAAACCCTCAAACCGATAAAAGCTTGTAATGTTTGGAACCTGGATACGGGTGCTGGATGGTCGGGAAAGTTGACAATTATGGATGTCAAGACGAAGGAATACTGGCAATCGGATTTATCGCCATCGCTCTATGGCGGTAATCCGGATAGGATCGGGTAAAGAAGGTATTGTTTTTATTGCAGTTGCAGAGGGCATAGCCTAGAATCCCGTGCCCCGCTAGATTAAAATGAAAATTGGAGCGAGGCTCGCCCTTGAGGCGGGCCTGTTTTCTATATGGCGAAAAAAGGATACCGTGTTTTTGAAAAGAAAGTGATTTTTTCCAAGGGACCGATTCGTCTCGTCGATTGCAAGGTCCGTACCCCTCATGGGAAAGTTCTTTCTCGCCAAGTGCTGGAACATCCCGGGTGCGTGGTCATTATTCCCAGAACGGACGAGGGGAAGTACATCCTTGTGAGACAGTACCGGTTCCCTCTGGAAAAGCATCTTTGGGAGTTTCCCGCAGGTGGTCGAGAGCCCAAGGAAACATTTCTTCATGCCGCGAAGCGTGAGCTCATGGAAGAGATCGGGATGCGACCGGGGAAGCTTAAAAAGCTTTTGGAGTTCTATCCTACGCCGGGGGTTTCCGGAGAAAAGATGCATGTTTTTTTGGCGTGGGGTCTTAAGCCGGCTATCGCGGAAAAGGACGAGGACGAGGATTTCGAATTGGGGACGTTCAGTCTTTCTCAGATCGGACGTATGATCCGCCGGGGAGAGATCGTTGATGGAAAGACTTTGATCGGA
>CAILAO010001020.1 GCA_903832105.1 uncultured Pseudomonadota bacterium
AGTTTCCTCGAGGCCTTTTCAGCCTGATTTTTTCGTTGCGCCTCCAAAAATTCCTTGGGATTGACGTAACTATCCATATATTTTTTGGAATCAATCTTAGCAACGGGTTTTGGGCGATAGTTCTCAGGCTCCGCTTTGCCCATCCACTTATCTGTCTTAAACGGGGCATGGATATCGATCAAATTTTCAATGGAAAGACAGCAATCAAGAAACGCCTCCACCTCATCATGTCCAACTTCATTAATAAGTTTATGCACATAACTAGCATGATTTGCCATCTCATCAAGCATTTTACGATTAGTTTTGCTAAACCAATAATTATTTTTAAAGAAATCTACATGCGCGTAGACATGCGCTATGACAGTCTTCTGATAGACAAGGTTATTAGCCCTGAGAAGATATGCATAAGCGGGACTATTGTTGATGACCATCTCATAAATTACTGCAAGGCCATATTGATAGCTTTTCGAAAGACGATCATACTCCATCCCAAAACGCCAATGCGGATACCGAGTTGGATAACCGCCGTAGGCTGCAATTTCATTGACTTGCTTATAGTCTACAAGCTCGAAAATCGTCGGAAAAAAGTCAAGCCCCGCGCCGCGAGCCGTCTCGGCAAGATTCAATGCAATGTCTCGCAGTTCTTCCGTTAACGATGTATCCATATCACTCATGCGCTATTTGCCCTTACCTAGAAATATTCTTATCGCATCGATGATCGCATCGCGGTCCTTAATCTGCGCTGTTGTTATTTTTTCCTCATGTTCACCAAATTGCGCCAAAAGATCCTTCAAAAACTGCCCCGATCCGTAGCGCGACTCAACTTGTCCATAGCAAAAAAGATTCGACGCCGGCATAAGCTGCCCCTGAAGAATCGTCATACATTCTGCCGTGTCGTTACCGCTCCAATTGTCACCATCCGAAAAATGGAAAAGATAAATATTCCATTCACTCGGCGGAAGTTGCTCCTCAATAATTTTCATCGCAAGTCTGTAAGCCGAGCTGATGAGCGTTCCGCCCGATTCTTTGGTCTTATAAAACGTTTCTTGATCAACCTCACGCGCTGTCGCATCATGGATAATGTAGCGACGCTCCAGCCCGTGATATTGCGTCGAAAGCCACGTATCGAGCCAAAAGCTCGTAAGTCTCACGATCTCTTTTTGCTCGTCTCCCATTGATCCCGAAACATCCATCATGTAAATGATCGCTGCGTTCGCAACAGGTTTGTTATAGACCTTGTACGAACGGTATCTTTTGTCTTCCTTCACCGGAATGATGATCGGGACTTCAGGATTGTAAATGCCGGAGGAAATCGAGCGTTTTAAGGCCTCCCTATAGGTTCTCTTAAAGTGCCGAAGCGATTCTGGACCTTGCTTTAATATCCCCGTATAACGATAGTATCGATCCTCAATATTTTTCTTGCCCTTGTTTTCAATGTTAGGCAATTCAAGTTCTTCGCCTAGGATCTCCGCCAGCTCTTCCAGTGTGACATCAACCTCAAGGACATGCTGCCCCTCTTGGTCTCCAGCTTCCCCAGTCCCTGGTTTAGGTTCTCCTTGACCAATAGGATCCCCGACTTCACCCTCTCCCTGACCAACACCTCCCTGGCCCTTATCACCAAACTGAAACTTCGGAATATCGATACGGGGAAGAGGAATCGTCACAAGCCTCTTTCCTTGACGCCCGATCAGCTCACCGTTTGAGACAAAGCGGCGAAGTTCCTTTTTAATCTTGCCGCGAACTATTTTACGGAATCGGTTAAGGTCCGATTCCATTTTCATTGGCATAGTCTGGATTCCTCAACCTTAAGAAGCCTGACTCGACTTCATAACATCACCTCGCGCGAAAACGCTCGCTACAAAACCAAGCACATCGTTTGCGCAAATCTCGCAATATCCGTAGTTTTTAATGAGCCTATTTTTTACGACATCAATCTTGGCTTGAGTTTCCTTATCAACCACTTTGGATACGAGGCTTGTGAGTTTAATCGTGTCTTTTTGATCTTCAAATAGCTTAAGCTCAAGAGCCTTATGGAGTCGCTCGTTGGTTCGAAAGTCAAACGATTTTCCTTCGATCGCGAGAGCCCCGATGTAGTTCATAATCTCTCGCCGAAAATCTTCTTTCCTATTTTCAGGAATGTCGATTTTTTCCTCGATCGAACGCATGAGCCGCTCATCAGGTTCCTCATCCGCGCCCGTAAATGGATTGCGGACTTTCTCCCGTTGAATGAAGGCTTTAACATTGTCGATGTAGTTACCGCAAAGTTTTCCAATGGCACTCTCATCAGCCGAGATTGCACGCTGCACTTCATGTTTAACGACGTCTTCATACTCCCTCTTCACAACCGCAAGAAGCTCCTTCCACTGCTTTTTCTTTTCTTCGTCGTTAATGAGAGAATGCCCCTTTAGCCCCGATTCAAGCTCATTCAGCACAATAAATGGATTAACGCAGCCTTCACCGCGATTCATCACAAGTGAATTTGAAATTTTGTCTTGGATATATCTCGGACTGATACCTTCCATTCCTTCGCGCATAGCCTCTTTACGAAGTTCTTTCACATTGTCTTCCGTAAAATGCTGCGTTGTCTTGCCATCGTAGAGCCTGAGTTTTTGAAGAAGTGTAAGATTCGCTTTTTTGGGTTCTTCAAGGCGCGTCAAGACAGCCCACATGGCAGCCATTTCAAGGGTGTGCGGGGCGATGTGGATATGCGGCACTGTTGTGCTATTGAAGTCCTTCTCGTAAATCCGAATTTCATGCTTAAGTTTCGTAATGTACGGAATATCAATTTTCATGGTCCTATCTCGCAAGGCTTCCATAAATTCGTTGTTCTGAAGCTTCTTATATTCCGGCTCGTTGGTATGACCGATGATCACCTCATCGATGTCCGTCTGGGCAAATTTCTTCGGCTTGATCTTATGCTCTTGGGAAGCCGTGAGCAGGTCGTAGAGAAACGCAACATCGAGTTTTAAGACTTCGATGAATTCGATGATACCACGGTTTGCGATGTTAAATTCGCCATCAAAGTTAAAGGCCCTTGGATCCGAATCAGATCCGTACTCCGCAATTTTCCGGTAATTGATATCACCGGTGAGTTCTGTCGAATCCTGGTTTTTCTCATCTTTTGGCTGAAAGGTGCCAATCCCTATCCGATCTTTTTCGGACAGCAGCATCCGCTTGATTTCGATGTGGGTATCCACCATCTTTTGCCAGTCACCTTTGTAATGCTTCATGAGTTCTCGGAAAACGTAACGGCAAGCGGGACAAATATCGCCTTCGATAAAGATCCAGTGCTGACGATCGCGTTTTTTATTGAGTTCTTTGAGAACCTCGGCACGCCTCTCAAACGGGATGAGATGTAGAGGGTCTTCATGAATCGGGCACGGCATGCAGTCTTCCATCTTCAAAATCTGGGAAAGATTCTTCCATGAGTATGAGTAAAGGGCCCCTTCAGGCTTCTTCGAATAGGCCTCGATTCCCTTTTTCAGGAGCCGCACAATTGTCGATTTGGACGATCCGACCGGACCGTGCAACAGCAAAATCCTTTTTTCGGGACCATACTGCATCGCTCCGGCCTTAAAGACGTTTACGAGTTTCATCAAATATAGGTCTAGGCCGAAAATGGCGTCTTTTCCATTTTCAATCGGATCGTCAAAAAAGTTGTAATGCATGATTTCTTTTTTGTACTCGACGAATGCTTGCGTTCCGTAACTAGAAATCATGTCGTACATACGCTGGAATGCAGTTCTCGCAATGGCAGAATTTTGTAGGACCATTTCAAGGTACTGAGAAAACGTCCCCGTCCAGTTGAGTTCTGCGTACTGTTTGTTAAAGTCCGAGCTATTAACGATTTCCAAGATCTTATTAGCACTGCTCATCGGTACTCCTTCCCCTCCGAACCTCTTGATTAAAAAAACAAGGTTGCATAAATTTCATGTTCGAGCGCTCTACCTGGCTGAGCCATTAAACCTTAAAAAAGGATTTTGCGTAGGGCTTATATATATAAGATTATTACTAAAATCATTTGAAGTCAAAAAAAGTCACGGCATAATTTTGGGGAAAAAAGTAAAAAATGCGGCCTTTTCAAGTCAATTCATTAGACATTGCCCGACTAGTTTTATCGATCGTCGTCAGTTCGGGGATCTCACCCTTTCCGCCGGCGCCAAGTTCGGAGAAACGGCGCGCTGACACCAAGACTCTCGTCTCAAACGATCCAACCGCCTTGTTATAGGCATCGACCGCACGGTCAAGCCCGCGACCAACGCCCTCTATATGTTCCGAAAGGACGCGAAGTCTCTCGAAAAGTTCTTTTCCAATCTCGCTAATTTCTTGCGCATTTTGAGTCATTTTTTCTTGTCGCCAACCAAATGCCACTGCTTTAAGCAGTGCAATGAGTGTGGTGGGCGTAGCTAACACCACCCCCTGACTAACCCCAAGTTCTATTAAAGTTGGGTCTTGTTCGAGCGCGGCGCTGAAAAATGACTCACCTGGCAAAAACAAAACAGCAAATTCAGGCGCCATATCAAACTGCTCCCAGTACGCCTTTGCACCAAGTTTATTAAAGTGAGCACGCACTTGCCTAGCATGGTCCTTCATGTGTTCCCGCCGCAGGTCATCACTCTGAGTTTCAAGCGCCTCCAAATAAGATGAGAGAGGAACCTTCGAATCGACAACGATTGATCGACCGTTAGGAAGCTTGATCGTCATGTCCGGCCTCAATCGTCCATGTTCGGTAGAGAACGACTCCTGCTCAACAAAATCGCAATATTCCACCATTCCGGCAATTTCAACCACACGTTTAAGCTGGATTTCGCCCCATCTCCCGCGAACGTTTGGCGTTCGAAGAGCCTTCACTAAATTGGCTGTTTCACTCTTAAGTTGCGCCTGAGTCACTGAAAGAGACTTCACTTGCTCGGTTAGTGATGTATAGGCAATAGTGCGCTCTTTTTCGAGTTCTTGAATTTTTTTGTCAACATTCGTAAGAGTTTCTTTCACAGGACGTAACACGTCAGTAATCGCGCTTTGTCTCAGCGCAAGATCGCCTTGTGCCTTTTCAAAAAATCCTTCAAAAGAACCTTTTGCGACATCCAAAAACATCTGATTATTATTTCTGAGGGCATCTGCTGAAAGAGCCTTGAAGACGTCTGTGAGCTTTGTTTGAGCATCGGATAGAAAACTAATTTTTTCTTGGAAGTGTTTTCGCTCTTCGTTCAAAACCGTTTCACTAACCGCGCGTTCACGTTTTAGCCGCTCCATCATGATGATAAATATGAAAAGACCGCCGACTATTAAGCCAACAGCTAAAAAGACTACCGGTATGAACCAATCCATAAGAAACCACCTCGCATTGAATATAGGCGCTAACATCATAGTGGCTAGGCTTTTAGAAAGGAACTAAAAACTGTAAATA
>CAILAO010001021.1 GCA_903832105.1 uncultured Pseudomonadota bacterium
TAAGTATTCTTTTACTTCATTAGACGAAGAAGCACATCTAAACAAAGGCGATGAAAAAAATGAGACACCCGAAGCGAAAAATGAATATGAAGAAGAGCCAAAGAAGGAAGTTAAAAAAGAAGACGAACACCCGGAGAGAAACGAAGCTAGCTATTTGACAGAAGAGTTAAAAAGTTAGATAAAACCGCAAGAAAATATCCATCTCACATAGTTAAAGGTAAGTCGCATAAATATACCTATTACAAGAAATTAAAGAAGGAGTAAAATCTTTCTCTTCACAATTAGCCTACTAAAGAGGGGAAACACAAAGTCAATAAATAATAACACAAAAGGAAAGAGGAAGTTGCGAAAAAACTTGACTTTTCACTGATTTTGAAGTATAAAGATAATGACAATTTGGTTGTGGTATGTTTGAAGGGGGAACTGCCACGTTAAAATAATTCAAACCTTCGCTCTTGAGGCGGAGGTTTTTTGTTTTTAGGGATATAGTTTTCTGAGCATCTTAACATGGAGGATATATGCATAAATTAACCTTTTTTCCGATTGGAAATGCCGATTGCTGTTTGATTGATTTGGATAATAAGAAAAAGATATTGTTTGATTACGCAAATTGCAAAGATCCGGATGACGAAGATGATCTTCGGATTGACCTTGCAGCTGCTTTAAAATCAGATTTAGACAAAGACAAAATAGGCCATTATGATGTGGTTGCTTTTACCCATGCGGATGATGATCACATACATGGTTTTTCTGAGTTTTTCTACCTTGAGCATGCGGAAAAATACCAAGATAACAAGAGAATAAAAATTAATGAGCTTTGGGTGCCAGCCGCACTAATTATTGAAGAAGGGCTTGAAGATGAGGCTGCTGTACTCAGGTCAGAGGCAAGGCACCGTTTCAAGGCCGGAAAGAACATAAGAGTTTTTTCAAGGCCGGATAGGCTTAAGGAGTGGGCTGATAAAGAAGGTATCAATATCGAAGATAGAAAAAGCATTATTAGCGATGCCGGTCAATTAGTTCCGGGTTTTGATAAAATATCTCAAGGTGTAGAGTTTTTTGTGCATTCTCCCTTTGCTATACATCAAGAAGATAAACTAATAGACCACAATGATTCCGCCCTTATAATGCAGGCTGTTTTCAGCTATAACGGAGTAGAAACCAGGCTGTTTCTAAGTTCCGATGCAACTTATGATATTCTGACCGATATTGTGAATATCACGAAGTATCATAAAAGAGATGATCGTCTTGTTTGGGATGTTATGAAAATTCCCCACCATTGTAGCTATACGGCATTAAGTGAAGAAAAAGGTGAGGATAAAACTGAACCCGCTGAAGAGGTAAAGTGGTTTTTTGAACAGGGCCAACAAAAGGGTTTGATGGTTTCCCCGAGCAAGATAATTCCTGATAACGATGACGATGATCTTCCGCCCCATCGGCAGGCAGCCAATTATTACAAGGAGAGGGCAGCGGCCATTAACGGCGAGTTTATCGCGATGATGGAATTTCCCAAGAAATCAGCACCTGCTCCTTTGGTTATAACTATTGATAACTACGGGGCCACACTTAAAAAAACAATCGCAGTCGGAGGGTTTGA
>CAILAO010001022.1 GCA_903832105.1 uncultured Pseudomonadota bacterium
GTTGCATACTATTACTTTCGACTATACCGCGAATGATGGGATATGTCCCGCCTTTTGTAATAACATTGTGAGATATGAGCGTTTTTCGTGATGAATCAGTTTGAGCTCGCCAGCAAGCTTAGAAAGAACCTCAACTGCTGCCTCTCGCTGCCTTTCACTTGTAACAATCTCAAGCTCCACAAATGAGCCTAGTCCCCTAACCTTATCGCAAGCAATCTCGATCTGGTACGCCCCTCTCTTTATACGAAAAACTTTTCGCTCCTTAGCAACCTCTCCAACCGGTCTAAATCCCAGTAATAAGAGCAGCGATTTCATAGTGTCATAGAGACTTGCCCTCCCTTTGCCGTTCTTTTCTGGACGGGCAAGGGAAATCTCTATCTCTTGACGGACTTTTGCGACCGATGGAAGCCTTGGACCTTTATAAGTGATCTTCGGGGTATCATCATCCAACCGGAGACGAAAAGCCTCGCCAGTTTCGGCGAAATTTTTACTTGGATGATTAAAGTAGAGATCGCGCTGCTTTTTGGCTCCATACCGTTTCGCTTTTAGTCTCACAAGATCTTTTTCTATCGCCACAACATGACGAACCTTATATTTAAACTCGATTTCGAGCGGCATTTTTGGCCCTCCTAGTGACAGTCATTACAATACAGGATATATAGTGTATATATACACTGAGCCTATGATGCAATAAACACTTAAATTGAACACGGTTTTTATGCACAGCATCACGGATGATTACATCGTTCTCGAAAAAGTGGGAACGAATAACCTAAAGAATATCGATGCCCTCTTTCCGATAGGAAAAATCACTGCGGTCACTGGCGTATCGGGCTCCGGCAAAAGTTCTTTGGTGTTTGATACTCTTTATGGGGAGTCGTACAGGCGTTACGTGGAAAGCCTATCTAGCTTTGCTCGCCAATATCTCAAGGCCCTTCCAAAACCCATCCTTTCCAATGTAAAAAATCTTCCTCCAGCTATTGCACTCAAACAGTCAAGACTCGGCATGAACTCTCGTTCGACGGTTGGAACGATGACCGAGATGTACGATATTCTTAGCTTGATCTTTCAACACCTGGCGCACATTGAATGTCCTGCCTGTCACGATCGTATCGAAAAAGACACCCCTCTAAAAATCTTCGGCAAAATTACCGAACATTTTTCAAGCCGCCGCGTGTTGATTTTAGCTCCTCTCGCAGAATGGAAAGATCTTAATCAAAACGATTCAAAAAAACAGCTCATGGCACAAGGATTTTCGAGAATCCTTAAAAATGGCATTCAACAAAAGCTAGAAGATTTCAAAACAAAAGATCTTTCGCATGTTGAAGTGTTGCTTGATCGTCTCACTATTACAGGTGAAAACAAGTCCAGAATCCTCACGTCACTTGAACTGGGTTTAAAGGTAGGAAAAGGCAAAGTCGTTGTTGCAGAAGATGATGATCAAGGAGAGAAAAAAGAAGTTTTCAGCTCTTCACTCGACTGCCCAAGATGCGGTATTCACTTCAGCGAACCATCTTTTCCTCTCTTGACCTTCAACCACCCCCTTGGTGCCTGCAAGAGCTGTCAGGGCTTTGGGTATGAGGCTAGCATTGACTGGGAAAAGGTGATTCCCGATCCCTCAAAGTCCCTCTCAACGAAAGGGGTTGCTCCTTGGAACTTTGGAAGCCACGCCGCGGGTTACCAACATGTTTTTGAAGCTGCTAAAAAGAGAAAAATCGATATCAAAAAACCCTTTCAAGACTATACCACCGATGAAATGGAGTGGCTTAAGAGCGGCGATCGGCATGGCTTTAAGGGGATTTTAGGCTATTTTAGTTGGCTGGATTCTAAGCGTTATAAACCGCATTATAGAATTCACGCCGCAAGATATCGCACCTATCTTCTCTGCAAAACATGTCACGGCAAGAGACTTAACGAAACAGCTCTCGCATGTAAAATCGAAGGTCACTCTATCTCTGATGTCAGCCAACTTTCGCTTCACGGTCTTCATAAGTGGCTTTATGGGATCGAGCGGAACATTTCTCGCTCTAAAGAATCTGATGGAGTGCTAGAGGCCCTCGACGAGGGTAAGTCGCGGCTTGATTATCTATTAAAGATTGGCGTCGGTTATCTAACGCTCGACCGTTCCGCCAGAACCCTTTCTGGGGGAGAACTCCAACGGATCAATATGGCGCGTTGTCTCGGCAGTGCACTCACGGAAACTCTATTTTGCCTCGACGAACCTAGCTCCGGTCTTCATGCGCGAGATACGGCCAATCTTCTTCAGGTCTTGGTGGAGCTTCGCGGTCAAGGAAACACAGTGGTTGTCGTAGAACATGACCGTTCTATAATCGAAGGATCCGATCATATGCTTGAAATCGGCCCCAAAGCCGGTCATTTGGGCGGACAGATTGTGTATGAGGGCTCTCCTAAAAGTCGTCCCATTGATAAGTGTATGCCCGGAACCACTGTGACACAGCCATACCGAGCCGCCAAAGAAATATCGAAACACTCTTTATTTATCGAACTTCTCGGAGCAAAAACAAATAATTTAAAAAATGTTTCGGTAAAAATCCCCACTCGTGCCGTCACATGTGTCTGCGGCGTCAGCGGGAGCGGTAAAACCAGTCTCGTTCAACACACGCTTTATCCTTTTATTTGCCGACTTTTGGGGAAGACCCCCGAACAGTCTTTTGTGCTGCCAATAGCTGAAGAGGTTCGCCCCAGCGATCTCTCAAAAACACACGATGATATTATGCTCGTGACCCAAGCGCCGCCAGGACGCAGCACGCGATCAAATATCGCAACATATCTCGGTGTGTTCGATGAGATCAGAAAGATTTTAGCTTCGACGCCGCTCGCCACCGGACTAAAGTTAACGCCGGGACACTTCAGCTTTAACGTCCCTGGAGGGCGCTGCGAAATATGTTCCGGACTGGGGACCGTCGTAGAAGATCTTTCGTTCCTGGGCGAAATGGAAATCACGTGCCCAAGCTGTGAAGGGCGCCGTTTTGGGGATCAGGTTCTGTCCGTAGCTTATCGCGGGAAATCTTTAATTGACATACTTTCGCTCACGGTCGCTCAAGCGCGAGAATTTTTCTTTGACAAAACTTCGATCTCAAAAGTATTTGATGAGTGTATCGAACTTGGTCTCGGATATCTGACACTCGGGCAGCACACCAGCTCGTTTTCAGGTGGAGAGGCCCAGCGTCTCAAAATCCTTCACCTTCTCAAAAATCTTGATGCCGACAAAAAGCCGAGCATATTGATTTTCGACGAACCCTCCACAGGACTTAGCGACCTCGATGTGGAACATCTTATTCTGCAATTTAAAACGCTTGCAAATAAAGGTTTTACCGTCATTATCGTCGAACATCACGCTGGTATCTTAACCTCGGGAGATTGGTTGATTGAAATAGGTCCGGAAGCGGCAGAGAATGGAGGCCAGGTCATCTACCAAGGGCCAGTCGCTGGGATTTTGAAAATAGGGAATTCAATCACCGCCCCGTACCTGTCGAAGGTTTTACAGGTGAGGGCATAAAATAAAGTCTTTTTTGGCAGAATAGAGCAGGTACTGAATGACACTGGGTTAAGGTTGAAGTCCTTGAAAGACTTAGACTTAATCATTGTCATAA
>CAILAO010001023.1 GCA_903832105.1 uncultured Pseudomonadota bacterium
ACCGGAAAAGTCGTTGGACCAGCTTCGGCTACTGACAACGCAATTGCTAGGTTTGATGGGACTACTGGCAAACTTGTACAAAATTCAAACGTGGTGATTGACGATTCGGGGAATGTCGGCATCGGGACGGCTTCGCCGAACATGAAGTTGTCTGTTGAGTCCACGGCAGCGGCTGATTTTACTTTGGATGTTTTGGGCGATACAACATCTGTCGGAAAATGGACAGGGATTCGACTTGGAAGTGCTGGTGCGGGAAATCTTAAGAAAGGTGGAATTATTTTTAAGGCGATAGATTCTTGGTCACGAGGCGAACTCCACTTTTTAGTGGATTCTGCAGCAGACTCAGGTAACGTGTCAGATACAGATGTGAAAATGTCGATTAGCAATGCAGGAAACGTTGGCATTGGCACGACAAATCCATCACGAAAACTCCAGGTTCAGGTTGGGTCCACCGCCAATAGCGGCAATCAAGTGAGCGTTTGGGGATACCAGGCAGCGTTCGAATTGGTGAACCAAGCCCAAACACAGAACTGGTTTTTCAGCGTCGATGATGCCGATGCAAGCAAGTTGAAGATTGGTCAGGGATACTCGCCCGGGCAAAGCAACAGCTCAACGCGGTTGACAATCGATACCGTGGGCAATGTTGGGATCGGCACGACGACGCCTGGTCATACACTCGCCGTCAACGGCACCGCACACATTACCCCAAACACCAATACCTACGCTGATTTTAGTCAAAACGCAGACATTGCTGTCTTGAAACTAAAAGGAACAGGAAACCCAAATTGGTTTAGCGGATTATATCTCGAGTCCGATGAGTCCACGGATAAGCGTTGGGAAATATATCACTCAAATTCCGGTCTGATGGGTATAAATTCTTTGGCATATAATTACTTCGATGGCTCAACTAACACACAACCATTTGTTATCACGTCCAGTGGTATGGTAGGTATGGGGACAACGAGTCCGAGTGGTGCATTAGATATTCGACGTGGATCGTATGGTTGGCCAGCGATTAATCTACCACTAGGTCAGCAGTATATTCAATTGGGAGATAGGGGAGCGATTCAAAGTTGGCCGGATGAAGGTATTCACGGGACATATTTGACTCATAACGTTGTCCATCACGGCGGAGTGGGTTGGAAAAATACCGTCAATGCCGCTACATCAGCGATTGAGGCAGGAACAGGAACTATTAATTTCTTCACAAATGCAAGTCCTGGTGCGGCGGGCAGCATTTTCAACCTCACAGAACGAATGAGAATCGATTCCTCTGGCAACGTCGGTATTGGGACGACTATGCCAAAAAGCCACCTTCAGATAGGCAACGCTACAACTCTCACAAATGGCGTTACTGCTGGTAATGGGGCAATCCTTGGATTCAATACCTACCACGACGGCACCAACTATAAAGCAATAGTTTCAGGCAATCGCGCGGGGTACTGGCAGATCGATAACGGGGGAGTGACCCTCAAATTTACGTCTGGTACGCAAACCGCTGACACTAATCTTACAACCGTTTTGGATGTCATCACCGCAAACATATCTGGCAACGTCGGTATTGGGACGACGAATCCAGGATATCCCTTGCACGTTGTAGGAACAGCAGGCCTCAGCACCGGTACCGCTTGGACCAACGCCTCTGACCTTCGTCTAAAGGATATTGATGGGGACTATGAAGTGGGTTTGACCGAAGTTATGAAGCTTCGCCCTATCCGTTTTAGATATAAAAAAGACAATGCGTTAGGATTGCCTATAGGGAAGCTGCGCACGGGCTTTGTTGCTCAAGAAGTCAAAGAAGCCATCCCAGAAGCGGTTATCGAAAGGGACGATGGTTACCTCGAACTCAATGTTGATCCTATCCATTGGGCAGTCGTCAACGCCGTCAAAGAACTTAATGTCAAGATTGACGAAAGAGACCAGGAGATTGCTCGACTCAAAGAGGAGAAGGATAGGGATATCGCGCGACTTGACGCGGAAAATAGCCAGCTCAAAGCCGACAATGAAGCGATAAAGGCGCTCCTATGCCAAATGCAGGCACAAGCATCATTCTGCAAACCTTGATTTTGAGTGTCCAAGGAAGCGGTAAGGAAGTTCCGACAGAGAAGGTAGCGGCGGCGTGGATCATATACATGTCACGAAACCTAAAGATCCACCCATCTTTATTTTATTACCAAACATCAAAATAATAATTGAACCCAAAAGAAAGAAGCGGAAGGGTGGCTGTGGCATATTTATCGATGTCTTTTATTTTTTGATCTTTTTCGCCATCAAGGTCAGCGGCGGATTTTCCAGGGATTGTTTCAACATCGCGTGTCATATCGTGTCTAGATCCGATCGGTGCCGCGATGCCAAGGGAAATAGTCATGGACATTCCCTTCTTTCGATATACCTTCCATCCAACGCGCGGCATGATTAAAGTTTGACTTATATCGCTGATCCACGTGACATACGAGACCTGTTCGGTCGATGCTCCAGTCGTTTCGTTAGGAACGATTTGGCGGTATTCTTCCGAATCATCAACATTAATCTTTCTGGTACCTAGTCCAAGCCCGTAGAAAATAGCGTCACTCGAGAACATACCGTACTTGAAATCAATTCCCATATAAGATGACTTAATCGAAAATTCAGTTGAACTAAACGCAACGTATCCGAATTCAAAACCAAGTTGAAAATCTTTTGGTAACACTACATTGATCTGGATTGAGGGATAAGGCGGAAGAAATGTCATGAGACCTGCCGAAATACCAAAGTCTTCAGTTGCAAGCTTCTTCGGCTTCTTTTTTTTCTTATCGGTGTCTTTCGACTTAGATTCAGTCTGTTCGGCGTTTTCATCATCCTCTTCCGATGATGAATGAGGAGGCTTAATTTTCCCCTTTGCATAAAGAGGCGAGCCGAAAACAAAAGCCCCAATCGCAAATAAAAGAAAAAACCTCGAAAAAACGTTCAACATAAAACGAGCCAACCCTATGCCATCGAAATATTAAGAGGCTTGCCGCCAAGAATATGAGCGTGAATATAATCGACTGTTTGTCCGCCGTATTCCCCGCAATTAAAAACTACACGATAGCCCTGACGTTCAAGGCCAAGCTTTTCTGCCACTATGCCGATCCGATTCACGAACTCTCCCGTGTCATTTGGAGCCCATCGGCTCATCTCCGAAAAGTTTTTCGCCTTCGTTTTTGGGATCACGAGGACATGTACCGGGGCCTGCGGATGAATATCTTTGAAGGCAAGAACGTGATCATCTTCATAAACCACTGCAGCCGAAATCTCTTTTTTTAAAATCTTTTCAAAAATAGTTTCCTGCGCCACGTTACCCTCCAGTTTTAGTCACCTTTTTTGCAATTTCGGTTGTTGAAACACCGGGGACAAGAGCAATGGTTTCCACCCTGCCACCCGCAGCTAGTACGGTGTCCGCCCCAACAATCTTACTTTTATCCCAATCAGCTCCCTTAACGAGCACATCGGGAATAAGCTTCTTGATCACGTCATCTGGCGTGTCTTCATCAAAAGAAACGACATAATCGACGCACTCGAGTGCTGCCACTAAACGCATCCTTTGCTCAAGCGGGATGATCGGTCTGGTTGGTCCCTTAAGCCTTCTCACCGACGCATCACTATTGACCGCAACAACTAAAACATCTCCAAGATTTTTTGACGTCTCAAGATAAGTAACATGCCCCGCATGCAAGATATCAAAACAGCCATTGGTAAAAACAACTCGCTGAGTTCTATCGATTTTTTTCCCAACGAGATCATTCAAAAGTTCAAGGTTGACGATTTTTGGCTGTGTTGAAAACCCCTTTTCAAGAGAATCTTTTTTGCCATTGATCTGGGTTTCAAGGGCATCTTCCAATTCTTCAAGCCTTATGGGCTGCGTTCCCCACTTCTCCACCACGAGTCCTGCAGCCATATTGGCGAATTCCATCGCTGTCTCAAAATCGGCCTTGGCACCAAGTCCAAGGGCCATAATCGCGACGACTGTATCGCCCGCACCAGAAACGTCAAACACTTCACGAGCCTGCGCAGGTAGATGAATACTCTTTCCCGAGGTTCCTTTTTCGATGCCAGGGGTCAGAACCATCCCCTTTGCTCCCATCGTCACTAAAACATTTTGTATATTATAGGTATTGAGAAGCCTTCGCCCCAACTCTTCCCCGGTAAGCGTATTAAGAAGTTCCGGAGGAGGATCGCTAGGGTCGATGCCTACAGCTTCACAAGCCTCTTTCAAATTCGGTGTAATTAAATATGCACCGGCGTAACGGGAATAGTCTTTACCTTTAGGATCGACGACCGTAGGGATTTTCCTTGAGCGAGCAATTTCGATGAGATTTGCTAGAAATTGACTCGTAAAACATCCCTTTCCATAATCGCTCATGATCAGGGCGTCAAACTCCATATTTTTTAATATCCCTAAAAGCTCATCTTGCTCTCTTTGCTCGATCGGCTGCACGTTTTCCCAATCGATTCGTACGATCTGATGATGATTAGCTGACACGCGAGTTTTCCGAACCGTCGGACGATCTGACACGGACAAAATATGAGAGGTATCAATTCCATCCCCTTCTAAAATTTTTTTCAGCGTGTTCGCAGCCTCATCCGTACCGCAAACGCTGAGAAGCGCAACATCACCCCCTGCAAGTTTAATATTGCGCGCGACGTTAGCTGCTCCCCCCGCAGTGTGATTCGCCTTCTTCACGTGGTGGACTGGGACCGGGGCTTCGGGTGAAATTCGATTCACCATACCGTCAAGATACTCGTCCAGAATGATGTCGCCCACTACAACGACGCGAACAGGTCTTTTGTGGCCGCCGGCCGATTTAGTCAAAACCCACGGGATTTTCTTTTGAAGTTTTTTCTTTAATTTAGCCATCGACTTCTTTTCCGATTGTTGCCCCGCATTTTGCAAGGTAATCACGCATTCTGAACCGTACGATTTCCCGCCCTAATACCGCAAGGGTGTCCTCGAGAGCGGGGGAATCTGTTTTCCCCGTCGCGATCATTCTTACAGGCATGAAATAGTCTCTCGGTTTCCACTTCAATATTTCTCGCTGTTTATTCATCACGAGCTTAATATGCTCAGCATCCCACTCATAGAGGTCGTCCAAAAGCTCAAGAAGCACTCGCACCATAGAAGTGACGTCATCTTGCGTCTTCCCATTGGGAACCACGGGCAATTGGTCGTAACTTAACGTGCTATTAAAAAAATACGATGTTTGATCTACAAATTGGTCGAAGCGCGCAATCCTTTTTTTTGCAAGCGGTGCGAGTTCCTTTAGAAAACACTCGGAAAACACTTCATTTCGTAGATGTTTCACAAACTCATCGTCAGACAACTTGAGTACGTACTGCTGATTAAGCCAAGTAAGCTTTACAAGGTCAAAAACGGGTCCGCCAAGCTGGATGTTCTTAAGCTCGAACTTCTCCATCATTTCTTTAAGCGAAAAAACCTCGACGTCGTTGCCATAACTCCAGCCCATCAGGGCGAGGAAGTTAAGGATAGCATCTGCCAAAATTCCGATACGCCGATAGTAAAGGAGAGATACAGGACTTTTTCTTTTCGAGATCTTAGAGCGATCGGGATTTCTTAAAAGCGGCATGTGAACCCATGTCGGCTCCTGCCATCCAAAGCTCCTATAAAGCACCACATGCTTTGGAGTCGACGAAATCCATTCCTCTGCACGAATCACGTGACTTACTTCCATCAAGTGATCATCAACTACGTTGGCCAAATGGTACGTTGGAAGGCTATCTGATTTTAAAAGAACTTGATCGTCGAGGCGTTGATTATCAAACTCGACTTGTCCTCGTAGAAAATCATTAACAATAGTTACGCCATCAACGGGCATCTTAAGCCGAATAACGTGGGGCGTGCCCGCCGCTATTTTCATTTTCACTTCATCCGGAGAAAGCGATCTACAAAATCTATCGTAGCCGCTGGCTCCCTGACCATCTTCCTGACGTTCTCGCCTCACCTGTTCGAGACGATCCGGCGTGCAAAAGCAGGGGTATGCGTGTCCTGTTTGAAGAAGGAGATCCGCGTGGTGTTTATAAATCTCTTTTCTTTCAGACTGCCGGTAGGGGGCGTGGGGGCCTCCGATATCAGGTCCTTCATCCCACTGTAGACCGAGCCACTTAAGCGTTTCCATGATGAGACGTTCACTTGAAGACTTTGCCCGGAATTGATCGGTATCTTCGATGCGAAGAATAAATTCACCACCATGTTTCTTGGCAAAGACGTAATTAAAAAGCGCAATATAGGCCGTACCTACGTGAGGATCTCCCGTTGGAGACGGAGCGATACGGACTCTTACTTTATTAAACCCACCCATATAATCCTCCGATTACTGAACCCGCCAGAGTCTAACGGCTACGGACTCAAGTGCCGACCAATCGCCAAAAGAAGCGTATCCAGAGATCACAGCGATCTCATCACCTTTAGAAGCGAGATCGTGAGCCTTTAACTTTTTCTCAGCTAGGGCCATTGTGGCTTCGATATCTTTCACAAATTCCGCTTTAATTGGGATAACTCCCCAGTAAAGCGCCATGCGATTTAGGACTTTTTCATACAGGGAAAATCCGGCAATTATCGTATGAGGTCTATAGGTTGATAAGAGCGCAACGCTTTTTCCGGAACCAGAACCCACGACCACAGCTTTTAGGTTTAAATCGATGGTCAATGCGGCGGTAGCATGCGTAATCGCCTGGCGAAAACCGCCATCCTTGATTTTTTCCGGCTTGAACAACACACCTGTCGAGCACGCGTTTTTCTCCGCCTCGCTAATCACGCAAGCCATCGTTTTAACCGCATCGACCGGATATTTTCCAACTGCAGTTTCTGCCGATAGCATCAGGGCATCTGCACCATCCAAAACCGCGTTGGCGACATCAGAGACTTCGGCACGCGTGGGATGAGGGTTCTGGATCATTGATTCAAGCATCTGTGTTGCGACAACGACAGGTTTCCCGCGATTATTGGTTTCCCTAATAAGTTTCTTTTGAATCGAGGGGACTTTCTCAGCGCCAACTTCCAGGGCCAAATCACCTCGAGCAACCATGATCCCATCTGCTGCCTCGATAATGGCTTCCATATGCTCGATGGCTGACGGTTTTTCCATCTTGGCAATGATGGGAATATCACCTGCAAGCGCCTTTGCCTCTTTAATGTCTTCAGGGCTTTGAACAAATGATAGGGCAAAGTAGTCAACACCAAGCTCCTTCGCGAATACAAGATCTTTTTTATCCTTCTCAGTTAAAGCCGGTATAGGAAGCTTGACAAATGGGATGTTCAAACCTTTGTGATTTTTAACGAGGCCACCAACACGAACTTCACACTCAATATCCTCACCTACGACATTCCTAACGATCAATTCGATATTGCCGTCATCGATGAGTAGCGGGAGTCCAGGCTTTACATTTTTCGGAAGTTCCTTAAAATTGGTGCTAATCACGGTTTTATTTCCTAAAAGTTCCCGCGATGTTATTTTGATTGTTTGTCCTTTCTCAATCGTAATTTCGCCACCCTCGACATCACCGATGCGAATCTTTGGTCCACAAAGATCTGCAAGAATTGCAACCGATTGATTAAGCTCCCTGGCAGCCTGTCTCACGGTGTCGTAAACCTTTCGATGGAGCGCGTGATCACTATGTGAAAAGTTGAGCCGCGCCACATTCATGCCAGCTTGGATGAGTGCTTTCACATTTTCAAGACTTGACGAGGCTGGACCAAGAGTACAAACAATTTTTGCGTGTCTCATACTAAATTCCTCATTTAAAGCAGTGTAATATTTGCCGCTGTGCAGGATCTTATCATTTCTTCAGGCCATAGACCGACTGCAACCTCACCGATATGTGCGGTTCGCAAAAAGAACATGCAAAGTCTTGATTGCCCAATGCCTCCCCCCATGGTTTGGGGAAGTTCTCCGCTAAGAAGCATCCGATGAAACATGAGATTCTCCCGATCCGTGGCTCCCCTGATCTTAAGCTGCCTTTTTAAGGCGTCCCGATCGACGCGAATTCCCATGGATGAGACTTCAAATGCCTGTTTTAACACTGGGTTCCAGAGAAGAATATCGCCGTTGAGTCCGTGTCCCCCATCAGGTCTCGGCGAACTCCAATCATCATAATCCGGAGCCCTCCCATCATGAGGTTTACCGTCAGAAAGATCATAACCTATGCCGATGATAAAGACGGCGCCGCATTCTTCGACAATCATATTTTCACGTTCTTTTGGGGAATGGTCGGGAAAACGTCGGTAAAGTTCTTCTGCTGTAATAAAAGTAATAGACTCCGGAAGACAAGGTCTTATGTCCGGGTGCTGAGAGGCGATATGAAATTCTGTCCGGCAAATCGCATCGTAAATTTTTGAGACCGTTTCTTTTAGTGTTTCAACCTTTCGATCAGTGGGTGCGATAATTTTTTCCCAATCCCATTGGTCGACGTAAATAGAGTGCGTATTATCCAAAATCTCATCAGGTCTTATGGCGTTCATATCAGTATAAAGACCTTCACCCAATATAAAATGATATCTGTGAAGCGCTAGTCTCTTCCACTTTGCAAGAGATTGCACAATTTCAACTTTGTCGTTTTGATAACCTCTTAAATAAAAGGTCACGGGCTGCTCAACACCATTCAAATCGTCGTTAAGCCCGGTTCCGCTGCGAACAAAGAGGGGGGCTGTCACACGAGCCAGGTTTAGGGAAGATGAAAGATGCCGTTCAAAAAAGTCCTTGATGTCTTTGATGGCTGATTCCACGCGTCTGACATCGAGTTTTGAACGATAATCTTTTGGGTACGAGAAACGCTCCATCACATATTCCCCTTTAAAAGAAAAACGCCCGAACCATGAATTGAACATGGAACTACGCCTTCGGAGGGCGTCATGATATCCTTTTCACCATTCGGGCTCACGCCTAATAAACGCATATAACTTATGAAAAATCAACCGTTTCAGCGCGTTTCCTCTGGCCTCTGTCAAAATAGTTGACACTCCGGGCGAAGCCCCCCCTCTTCGGTCTTGCCAAAATTCTTTAATATCAAGGTTTTACCGCTTTCTTTTGTCAGCCTGGTTTTTGGCTCGGACTTTGCTTATTGCGAGGGCAGGGAGAGCCCCCTGAGTTAATGAAACTCAGGAAGTCGTCTTCCTCGTCGTAGTCATTCCCTCTGAACCTGTTGCTGTTGCTGTTATTTGCGGAGTTGTTATTGTGCGGATTCTGATGTTGGTTTTTTCTTCGGGGCTTTCCCATTTTTCTTTTCTTGCCATGGGTTTTATCCTCATCACGGCATCTCTCACCTATTCCAAAACAGAAATAGATTCTTCCGAAACATTTGTTGCAAGAAACGCTGCGGTTCCCATTATTCCCCCAAGCGGAAGGCCCTCTCTCTCCCAAGAAAGTATCGAACTTGCCCTTGCTATGTACGGAATAAAAATTCCTCACAATGCTTTGCATCCCATATTTGATGCGTCTCTCCAGGATCGCGGTCTGACTTCGAGAGTCGCCTGGTGGGATCAAGCCACGATAAAGGTAGGACCTCCAGCTTTTGTCAGTTGGGCACTCCTTGGTTCCACCCTTGCCCACGAACTCGAAGTTCATTGCAATCAAAGCTTCTTTTTAATTAACATGCTCGACAAGCTTGGCTTAGACGGTGTTGGAAAAGCCGAAAGAGAAGCATACCAGTATGAACTTGAAGGATGGGAGCGTTTCAACCTCACCAAAAAAGAGATGACGCTCATTGCGGACACGCAAGAATACTTCTTTCCAGAAGATCAAAAAAATCAAAAAGTCGGACGATCCGAGGACAGAGGTTCGATGCCAGGGTGGCTTGCTCGCATCATCCGATGAAAAAGGGAGGCGCTGGTTGAAAAAGCAGCATCTTCGATACTACTTAACGAGCTATGTAACTTCCTGTTTTTTAATCATAAATCGAACACTTTGGAGAGAAACCCAAAAAAAGCCCGATTTGCTCAAAAATAATCCACAGGTGGACTATTTCTAAAAGTTGCAGCAAAAAAACAAACGCGAACAACCCAATCTTCACGGGTTTGACGAACCAATTCGAAGAAAAGGCCTCTGTGGATAATCTGTGGGTATTTTAATTGCTTAGAGCCGTTTTTGCTGCCTCAACAAATTTGGCAAAGGCAGGCTGATCATTCATAGCAATATCCGCCAACATGCTCCTATCTACATCAATTCCACTCTTCTTTAAACCACACATAAATTGTGAATATTTCAAACCACAAGCTCGCGCTCCCGCGTTAATTCTGGTTATCCATAACCTTCGAAAGTCCCTCTTTTTATTCCTGCGATCCCGATGCGCATAGGCATAAGCCCTACGAACTACAGAAATTGCGATGCGAAAACAATTCTTCCTGGTACCGCGAAAACCCTTGGCGCGCGCCAGAACTTTATTTCTTCTTCTGCGGGCTTTAAACCCACGCTTTACTCGTGGCATGGACGTCTATCCTTTATGATCTAATACATCTAGCCGTTCGGCAAACAGCGCTCGATCCTTCTTTGATTCGAAGGTCCAACGTGACCCATTTTCTTCAACTTATTCTTTCGACCGCGGGTCTTCTTCGTTAAGATGTGCCGTTTCCCAGCGTGGCCACAACTGATCTTACCGGATGGTTTCATTTTGAAACGTTTCGCCGCAGCTCGTTTTGTCTTAATCTTTGGCATTCGCAAAAACCTTCACAAAATCCTTTTAAAAAAAGGCTGAGAAAATAAACAGCACCTCTTCTAAATTCAAGAGTGACACTTCTATCAAGATTACTTCAGTTATGCAATGAAAAAATTCCAAAAAAATCAACCCCTCGTCCACACTAAAGCAGTCCTGCAATATCTTGAACAATACCCTTGGAACCGGCGATAATTCCATCCTTTTCCAGATTATATCGTAACTCCTCCTTTGAATCATAATTTCGGAGGACTCCACCGGCTTCCGAGACTAGTATACTTCCCGCAGCAACATCCCAAGGCTGGAGGCCCAGCTCCCAAAACCCATCGAAGATCCCCTCCGCGACCAACGCTAAGTCGAGTGCCGCTGAACCGTCTCGTCTAATGGAAGGACAGAGATCCGCCACCCTTGCAAAGCGATTCACCTCCCGGAAAAGATCGTCCCCTTTCTTGTAGTAAAAACCGGTGACTAAAAAAGCTTTTGGGAGCGGCCGGAACGGCGCAATTGTTAGTCTGGTCCCGTTGCAGAATGCCCCTTGCCCGAGAGCCGCTACGAACGTCTTTTCTTGCGTTGGAGCAAAAATGCCTCCCATGATCATTTCAATAGAACCGTCATCCAAAAAGCGTCCACGGCCGATGGAGACACAAAAAAAAGGGTAATTGTTGGCGAAATTCGTTGTGCCATCAAGAGGATCGATAATCCAGATGTGTGTCCCAGGAATTCTTTCCTTCGAGAGAAGACCAGCCTCTTCGGAATAGATTTTATCATCGGGAAACTGCCTTCTTATGCGATCGATAATGAGCGATTCACTTGCCAAATCAGCATCAGTCAAGAGACTTGCGTCAGATTTTGTTTGGATCACGAGTTTTTCACCATAGCGGTTAAGAAGCTCTTTGCCGGCTAGACGCAAGGTCTCTTCCAAAAAATTAATGGGATATTTCTCGGTGTTTTTAATCATATTTATTCCTATTTTCCAGATATGCATACACTGCCGCCCGAGGGCAGCATAGCGTAACATCCACGTATCGGAAACGTTTTTCTATGTACTCTTGCCTCCAGGCTGCGTACTATCCTATAGTGTGTGGTTATCTGCTCGTAATGGGAGTGGAAGGCAGGAGTTTTAAAGATGGCACTAGATAGCGCGATTTTGATTTACGCCGCTGTTGGGGTTTTTTCGACAGCTCTGGGATATGGCGGATTTAGGTTTATATTTTCATTTATCCAAAAAAGGCTCGGGACTGACGTCTCTGAACAGAGACTTGAAATTATTGAAGATGCCAAAAAACAGTCCGTGGCAATCAGAGCTGAATATGAAGATATAGAGTCAGAAAAACTGCAACTTTTTCAAGAAGAGCTTGAGACTGAACTCAAAACCACTCGGGAAATTCAGACTGTTTCTGAAGAAGAGATTAACTCGGGAGAACAGTTTTTCCAAGGCGAAGAGAGCCGTGTTAATCGCTACCTTAAAGAGGTTGAGACCACCCAAAATAAAGTTAAAACCCTTGAGAAAGATCTTCACGAGAGGCAAACTCAACTTGTTGATGCGACGAATAAGTTAAGAAAGCGACTGGAGGAGGCCTCTCGTGTCAATATGCAAAAACTTCTTACAACCCTTACTGATGAGATTATTGAGGCTCGAAGGCTCGAATGTCAAAAGCTACTCAGGTTTACGCAGGACGATCTCCAAACATCTTCCCTTCGACATGCAAAAAGAGTCCTAAGTGATGTGCTTTCAAGGTACGATCCAAAATTCTCTTGGCCTAAAGCTGTCAATCACATTGAAGTGGAAGACCCAAAGATGACCGCCCTTATCGGTCATTCAGAAGAAACTCTTGCAACAGAAATTATAGATATAAAAACACGTACCGGAATTGAAGTTGAAGTCTTCCCTGACACCGTGGGAGGATCTGAAAAACTTGTTGTGAAATTTTCGGGCGGGAGCGGGCTTGAGCGGGAAGCGTTTCGACTCGCATTAAATGAAGTCGCCGCAAGAAAACACTCGTCTCTCGGCACCCTAAATTCTATATTCCAACGGTATTGCCGGGAATTAGACGAACAAGCCGTGAATTATGGAAAACAAGCCATCAAGGAACTGAAGCTTGACAATATCCATCCAGAACTGCAAAAAATGATCGGTCAGCTTTATTGGAGAACCAGCTATCGTCAAAACCAATATTATCACTCCCTCGAAGTCGCCAAACTCGCTGGAATTTTGGCCTATGAATTCAAATTGGATGTAGAACTCGCTAAACGCGCGGCGCTCTTGCACGACATCGGCAAATCCATCGATTACAGGATTGATCAGAATCATGCTTTAATCAGCGCGGATTATGCCGATCGCTACGGAGAACCTCTCGGCGTATGCAATGCCATTTTAACGCACCATAACGATATCGTTTCAGACGCTCCAATTGCAAATATCTTAAAGACTGCTGATACACTGTCAGGAGCAAGACCGGGGACACGCGTCAACCTTGAAGAAGGTTATCAAATAAGGCTTTCTGCTATAGAGGATGTCATCAGAAGCTTCCAGGGAATTCAGAAGTCAGCCATCATGAACGGCGGCCGTGAAGTTCATGTCGAAGTAAACCCGAAAAAGGTGAAAGAAGAAGATCTTAAAACCCTTTCAGACTCGATTGCAAAAAAGATCGAAAGTGACGTAGCCTTCCCTGGTCAAATTAAAGTGCTAGTATCACGCCGCTTCGAGGCAGTCGTTGTGGCATAAAAGGGACGGCATGACAGATCGAGAAACCGACACGCTAGGGTTCAAAGAAAAGGTGAGACTTTATCTGAACCTTGGACGATTTGATGCGGCTGAAAAGCTCTTGAAAGCTGCCATTGCGAAGGAACCTCCCTCTGCGGATCTTCACAACATGCTCGGATTGACCTGTCACAAACAGTCAAAATTTCCTGACGCCCTCAAAGAATTCCGAAGAGCCGTTGCTATTGATGCAGACTTTGTAGAAGCACTGCTCAACCTCTCGGTCACTCTGTGCGATTTAAGTCGCTACGACGAAGCTAAGGAAGCCTTTTCAAAGATGACGCTCCTTGAAGGGCCGTCTAAAAAGATGGCTCCCTTCGTCTCAAGTCTTCTTGCCGAGCAACATGTGAAAACAGCTAAAATGTATGAAGATGCCGGTCTCACGGGAGATGCCATCCAAGAGTATCGAAAATCTCTCACGCTATTTGAGTCGACTCCAGATGTAAGACTCTCGCTTGCAAAAATATACCTTCGTTCAGGACAAGATGAGAAAGCGGACAAGGAACTGGAAGAAACTGGAAAAAAATTTCCAAAATCCGCCGAAGTTATAACATGGCGCGGCATTGTTAACGCAAAAATTGGTCGCAAGTCGCAAGCCAGAAGTTTTTTTGAAAAGGCTCAACAAATTGATCCGAATAGTCCTATTGTTGAGTCGTATTTAAAAATTTCTGAAGATTGGTTGCGCCCCTAACCGAGTATTTTAAATAATAGTGGAATTCCACCCATACCAAGCAATAATAAAAAATGGTCCTTAAAACGGCACATATGTCGAGATTAAATATTTTTGTGTAACATGCCGATTACGTACAATATTTTGATTGTTTTCGCAGGGAAAATCATACGTTCTAGGATCAATACCTAAAGTTCCCCTAAAAAATTCCGATGAGGTTAGAGAGCGATGAATCGTGACTTTTTTACAAAAACTCCATTTTCGGGAGTATCAAAACAATGAGGCCCACGCCGGGGCCGCCG
>CAILAO010001024.1 GCA_903832105.1 uncultured Pseudomonadota bacterium
CCCTGAGGAACACGTGGTCCGAATTTCTCATCGGTGGGATCAAAAAATCAAACTGGCTGAAATTCGTGGCCAAACGGCAATGCCCACGCAGAGGGACGTCGGGTTATGCAAAGACAGGATGAAATTCGGGACTCACGAGTGAGAATCTTACCGTCCCAATGTGTCTATTGGTAAAATGGTTCTAGTGACAAATATTTAATTTTATTATACGATGTCGCAATCTTTGATGAGATTTAAAAAATTGCTATGTATTTAAGAAAATAATGCACTTTTTAAAAAAACTTTTTGAATTTTTTCTACCGAGATCTGCTCTTCACATAGCCCGAATCAATTGGCAAGAGAAGCGGATGACGCTAGATTTAATTAAACGTGATATTAAATTACGCTACTTGGGATCTCTCTTTGGAGGCTATTGGAACTTCATCCATCCTTTAGCGATGATTATCATTTTTACTGCGGTGTTTTCCCAGGTCATGAAAGTTCGACTTGGAAGCGGCGCCGGCACTTCCGGAAATTACTTTTCCTATACTATTTATCTTTGCTCAGCCTTGCTCCCATGGAACGCTTTCTTGGAGACTGTCAGTCGTGGAACG
This sequence comes from uncultured Pseudomonadota bacterium, assembly GCA_903832105.1. Taxonomy (GTDB): domain Bacteria; phylum Bdellovibrionota_B; class Oligoflexia; order Oligoflexales; family CAILAO01; genus CAILAO01. The sequence goes on from CAILAO010001024.1 coordinate 594, forward strand.
CGCACCTTTCTAGAAAATTCTTGGCTTATCAAAAAAATGTCTTTTCCGATGGAGCTTCTGCACACGGTTGTTGCCGGTTCTGCCGCGATTACGTTCTTAATCGCTTTTAGTCTATATCTTTTGGTTATCTTTGCTGTTGGTTTTGGAGTTTCATGGCCTATCATCTGTTTACCCTTGATTTTCTGTATTCAGACTGTTTTTGCCATTGGCCTTGGAATGTTTTTTTCAATCTTGAATGTCTTTTTCCGAGATATCGAACAAGTGATAGGCATTTTATTTCAGGTATGGTTTTGGCTTACACCCATTGTCTATCTTCAAGACCTTTTGCCTGAACGATTTAAGATCGTCCTTTATGGAAACCCTCTATTTTATTTTGCTGAAATGTACCACGATGTCGTGTTCCGCCAAGCATGGCCACATTGGCCAACAATGGCAGCCATGGCCGTTCTTTCAGTACTTGTTTTTTTCTTAGGGGCATCCTTTATGTGTCGTTTTAAAAACGACGTCCCGGATGAAATATAGGTTTTGTGAAAATGATTAGAATCGAAAGTGTCAGCAAAATGTATCGCGTTTATAACCGGAGATCAGATCGGTTGCGCGAATGGCTTTCGATAAGCGAGAAGAAACTTCACCAAGAATTTTGGGCTCTTAGAGATATTAATATCACGGTTTCAAAAGGAATCGTTTTTGGCATCATCGGCATGAATGGTGCGGGTAAAAGTACGCTCCTTAAGATTCTCACAGGAACAACACACCCCACTTTCGGCAGAACCTTTATTGATGGCCGCGTCTCAGCTCTCTTGGAGCTTGGTACAGGCTTTCACCCAGAACTAACAGGTCGCGAAAATGTTCTAATTAACGGAAAATTGCTCGGCTTAACCGAGCAAGAAGTCGGCGAGCGAGTCGACGACATTGCTTCGTTTAGCGAGCTTGGTGATTTTTTTGAAAAACCAGTGAGAACATATAGTTCTGGAATGTATGTCAGACTTGCGTTCTCTCTTGCTTCTAGCGTAGACCCCGAAATCCTTATCATCGATGAGGCGCTCAGCGTTGGAGATGCTTATTTTCAGCAAAAATGTCTCAAGAGAATTCGCCAATTTAAAGATAATGGCGTTACGATTCTTTTTGTTTCTCACGATGCTGCGGCCATAAAAATGCTTTGTGATAAGGTCGCCCTTCTTGATCAGGGGCGCATCATTGACGTGGGTCAGCCTCAGGATCTTCTTGAGCTTTACAACGCTCTACTCGCAAAAAAGGACAACCTTGGAAAAGAATACGTTATTCATCGTGGCGCGCGCGACGCCTTTGGCCGCGAACAAACTTTGTCCGGCAATAAAAGGGCCGAGATTAAAAAGGTTGGAATTCTTAACCAAGCAAATGAACCCATCGAAGCTTTTGTTTCCGGTGATTTTTGTCATGTGATAATCGATGTGCAATTTCATGAACCAATCGAGAATCCTACAGTCGGTATTATGATTCGTGATCGCTTGGGATATGATGTTTTTGGTACAAATTCTGCGAACCTTTACATAAATACTGGCGACTTTCAGTGTGGAGATCAAACTCGATTTGTTTTTTCTGCTAAAATGAATCTAGGCCCTGGCGACTATACAATAACAGCTGCCGCACATAGTTCATTTACCCATGTAGAAGAGTGCTATCAATGGATTGATAG
>CAILAO010001025.1 GCA_903832105.1 uncultured Pseudomonadota bacterium
ATCAAAAAACGGCTTAAAAACGTTGACTGTCAAACGAAAGGGGTGATATTATTAAACTAATGGAATGCTCCCTTTGCGGGCTCATAACCGGCGGGTCCCTCTATGCACCTCTATGCACCAGAGGTCATTTTATCCAACGAGCAGCACCGGAACTTTAAATTAATTCCTATAATGCTTGATGTTTCTTTTACCTCATGACGGCCTTCTTTTTGAACTTGTAAGAAAGACTTACAAGTTGCTCCATCTTCCTATTCCGAATAAAATGTAGCAAATATAACGGGTTACTGTTTATTCTATTAAACCCTAATCATTTCTCTTAATTGTTTCACCAGTTCCAACGAACTATTAAAATCATATGATTCAAAAATACGCGGTAACAATACAGGACGTAGCTCCGTTGTAACTTGCCTTTTCAGATCTTCAATCCGCGCGCCAGTTATTTCAGAAACCGCATTGCCTGGAATTGCAATTTTCCTTTTCACTAGGTCGAGAAAATTTTGATCCGAGAGAGGAAGTAAATTTTGATGATAAGCATACCAAACATCAAAAAAGTCTCTGATTGCAGGTTCTATGCGACATAACGCTGCGCGGCATTTTTCGGCAAGAGCTTCTTCTTTGGACAAACAGTTTATCTGAACAGGTAGAACAGCGTTTTTAAGCGTAAACGGATTTAACAATAGTGTATACCCAGATGCGTTGATAAATGGTTTCAGCAGTGGTTCTCGAAGACCTATTTCTATTTTAATTCTACCTGTTTCCTGTGAAGTTACTGATTGGTATGCCAATTCAGCCAGATACTGCGTTGAGTTATTCGCTCCCCTCAGAGGTTTTATGACATCAAAATACGGCAATGTCTTCGGTAATTTTAAAAACATCTCTTTTATCGGATCTATTTTTGCGCTTTTCAGACTCCGAGAAGATTTGATCTCTACTGGAATCGAAAAATCCAAGTCTTCGCTCAAACGATAAAAACCTAGGTAGACTTTGTTTAGACAAGTCCCTCCTTTAAAAACAAGCGATATGTCATTTTCGTTAAAAAAATATTCGAGAAGAAGTGAGCAATAAAAATCTTTCTCGATCAAGACCATAGAGAATCCAGTTGTCTTCTGGGTATATTCCAATGCAAGTTTCAAATCTGCCTTGTCATGGTGAATAATGGTTAATTTTGATTCGTATTTCTTTGTCGATATTTCAGCCATTGATTATCAAGCTCCATCTCTTATCAAAGGTGCCACGTTTTGGAAGATTAGGAATAAGTGGATAACTGGCCTTGGTGTCTTTCAGCATCTTTTTAAGAATCTCTACCTTTTTAGATGGATACTCAAGGCTCTCCAAAATATAACCAATTCTTCTAACCGTGATACCATTTCCTAAGCGTTTGGCACACTGAAACAACTCCTCAATGGTTGCCTCCTCATCTAGCAAGGGAGCTATCCAAGAAAATGCTTTTGGTAGTGAGTTAAAGGCATTCCAATCATAAATCGCGTCAAAGATAGCTCTTCCCTTTGAAGAAAAAGGTACATTTTCGCCATCGACATCTAGCAAATCATAACACCTGATTCGCTCCTTTGGTACCTTTGCAAAATAGAAAACATGCCCTCCTACAATTCTTTTTCCTGATAACTTTGTGTTATATACAAAAGTTTCATTTGGCACCTGATCGGAAAATCCGTGTCTAAAAAAGACTTCAGGGCCAGACACCTGATATTTGGCACCAAGGCACTTCATAAGCATAGCCAGAACCCACAAATGGTTGGGTCCCCATTTACCGCCTGGGGGAATAATGCTAGGCGCAATATAAACACCTTTTATTAATCGAATGATTAAACCAGCACGGCTTAAGCGGCTTAAGAGATTTTTTTCTTGATCAGGAGAAATGTCGAAAGATTTTGCCACTTCACCAACATTAATAACCGATTTTTTCTTGTGTTGAATCCACGAAAAGAACTGAATTTCGAGCTGACCTAATCGCATTTTCATCGTTGCTATCCTATTTTAGATAATAGCCTCTGAAGCTATAATCCAAATATATCTCACAATGAAACATTTCACAACTTAATTTAATAATAAATGCATATTAACGGGTAGTTACATCGTTTACGCGCTGCGGCAATCCATAAAGGAGCAAATCGCGAGATGCAAAAGTGCTATATCGACAATGCCTTGGCTTCCAATATTAAAAAAATGATTCTGAATAAAGACCCGACCCTTCTGTTGCCAAAAATCATACTTATTACTTTAATAATAATATGTTGCATAATATTGGTTCATACCTATTTGTTAGAAATAATACTTCTTTTTTCTAACGACAGTGAATGGTTTTTTACAATTATTCACTCCATATTTTGCTGGACCCGGAATTTAAGAGTTGCTGCATGGTTTCCTGTATCTGCCACTCTTTCGATTCATGATCCACGGTCTGCTTTTCCAGTTCCATTGTTTTAGACACTTCAGAGACAATACCTTTAGCTACAATCTCTGCGCGACTACGAACCATATCTTCTAACGGTTGTGATGTTGATTTTTCATGCGGCGACGGAGCTTTCGTGTCCTTCCGGCAAGCCTGCGTTGATTCCTCATATCTTCTCCTCTAAAATCGAGTTGCGACGGGTGTTTTCTAGGCTTCCAGCGCGTTGGCGTTTTTAGATGAAAAATTCCATGGCAAAAAATTCTCTGGATGCTTTTTGACTTCCTCGGCGTTTCGCATGATGTGGACGAGGTATTCGTGGACATTGATTTTTGCACTAAACGCTGTAGCGCATAAACTCATTAACACATCCGCGACGGCAGCTCCGACAGGCTCTTTGAAAAAGAGGGAGTTCTTGCGGTGAAGGATCACGAGCTTAAGTTTTTGCTCTTGTATGTTGTTATCGAGTGGCCCTCCTGCATGCTTTGTAAAAGCCATAAGGCCTTCTTCGTGATTAAGCAGATACTTTAAGGCCCCTCCAAGATCAGAGTTTGGTTCTACTTCACGATTATCAATTTTGGACTGCGCCCACGTAAACATGGCCGTCATGAGGGGCTTGCTATTGGTTTGGTGATAGGCAAGTCTTTCTTCTTGCGTGAATGATTTTTCTTTGGCCTCTGCATCGAAACGATAAACCTCTTTGTAGGTGTCGATAACATAGCCGCATTCATTTGGATAACGATCATACAGGTCGACAAACTGACGTCTGGCGTGTGTGTTGCAAAGAGCTTGGATAGGTTTAAGTAACGTAGGAGCGTTGGACGATAGGGCGTCCGACATATGAATAAATGGCGGCGCATCGCTCGGGCGAAGCCTCAGCACTTCATCCATAAACTCCCCCGCATGATTGATGCCTGTTTTGTAGAGGATAATTTCTTGACCGGTCGGAAGCATGGCCACAATGCCTGATGTATGGACTCCCGTGCGCTCAATGTCTTTCTCAGATCCCCGGCGTTTTTTAGTGATAGGACTTTGATTGAGGATGCGGTTTCCTGTGTCGTCCGAGAAAAATAGGTTTGCCGTAGCCGCCATCTGCTTAAGATAATCGGTGACCGGCTTGCACGCATCTGCGCAATCCTCACACTGATCCCACAGGGTGGATGGCATGATCGGCACCTTAAACATGCGCTGCAAAACGTGCTGGCGAAAAAACGGAGTGCCAGCAGCGTATTTTAACAGCACTATAAGAGCCACCGCCGACCACCCGAATCTTTTTCCAGTCGGGCCGTCGGCAAGCACTTCTTCGGGAGGCTCGGCCCGAAATATTTTACCGCAAGCGTTGCATCTTAACTGCTCCATCACATGGATGGTGACCTGAAGTGGTGCGTGACCTGTAATTCTCACAAATGTGGCGGGATCAAACTTATAAAGTTTTCCCTCGTAACACTCTGGACAAGCATCTCCACGATGCAGCTCTGTGTGTGGATGGTATTCGGTTTTGGCTTCTTCAAAATCTTCAGCAGATTGTTTTCCGTGGGGACGGCCCTTTGAATTAAGTTTGTCAGCGTCTTTGGCGTCTTCTGCTTGCGATGCGTTATTTTCGGAGTCCTGATTTTCTTCTGCCTCTGGAGTGATCGAGCTGCTTTTTTCAGAAGCAGACACCATCCCCAGGAGTTTACGAAGACGCTGTATCGTAAGATCGTTGCGCTCAAGACGCTCGTGAAGGTGAAGATATGATTTGAAGACATCAAGTAAAAGCCTTAAATCATCAGGAGACACCTTGCCATCGGTAGAGACCGCAGCTTCTACGCGGTTTAGAATGGCATCCACATCTTGATGTGATATTTCTCTAAATTTCGTCACGATTCCTCTTTCGCCTTTTTCCTCGCCGCATTAATCCTAAGATCTGACAGCGCAATCGAGGCTTCGGTAAGCGCTTCGGTGAGCTCGCGGAAGACTTTAAAGTTTTCCGTCTCTTTTTGCACCTTCTTTAAACAGCCCTCCGGGACGTATCGACTCTGAGGCTTTCCTTTAAACGTATAGTTAAGGTGCCAATACTCGCCATACGCCACCCCGTCTTTCTTTCGGCTCTGCACACTAAGGGTGCCGGGACGAATATCGCCAAGCTGGCTGATTTTCTTGAGTAGCTTTGCTACCACTTTTTCCAAATCTTTTTCTGTTTGATATTCCATATATGTAACATTGCAGAAGTACATATATTTGTCAATAAAAAAATACATCAAATGAAATATTGTTTAAGAAATTTTTCGCCAGTCACTCAGCGTTTCGACTACGTTCGGATTTCCTCCCCGTAGCAATACATAAAGCTGTTCCGAGGTGAGAAACGTCGCGCCGAATCCTCTTGGCCAAAAAGGAAATCGACCTCTCGACAAACGCTTGGTACAAAGCCAGTAGCCCTGGCCATCATATGAAATAAGGCGAATCTGAGTCCTGCAGCGATTTGTGAAAACAAAAACGGCTCCAGTCATTGGGTCCTCTGCAAGCTTCGAGCGACATATGGCGGCAAGTCCATCAATTCCGTTCCTCATGTCGACTGCATCGACAGCTACAAAAATCCGCATCTGCGCTGTCAACTGAATCACGCATTTTCCTCCATCACGCTCTTCAGGCCATAAATGAAGGCATTCGTAACAGTGAGAAGCTGATCGGATGAAAGCCTTCCGGAGATCTTCATCACTCCACCGGTTGGGCGAACAAATTCAATCGTAACATGTCCCTCTACTTCGGCAGAACATCTCTGCGAAGGTGCGGGCTGCTGAAACTCGACGAACGAAACGGGTTTTTCACTCAAATCTCTTAGCCAGTTTTGAATCCTGCACTTGGATATCGAAAGTTCACGCGATAACTTCGCAAGCGGGTACCGTTTTGATAGTGAGATTGCCATCTCTTTCAAATGCTCGGGTGCCCGAGCCCTTGAGGTACGCTGCTTATTCCATGCCGCGAATACTTCTTGCGCTTTGACGAGATCTTGGTCAGTCATTTGCGGTCTCCCTAAATCACGATAGGGAGATTACAGCACACATCTTCGAAAAAGGTTACGCAGGCTTGCCGGAAGGACACA
>CAILAO010001026.1 GCA_903832105.1 uncultured Pseudomonadota bacterium
AGACCTTGCTGTTTTTGAAAAGTACAAGATTCGTCGCGTTTACGACGAAGCGGCCGAGCTCTGGTATTTCTCGGTGGTTGATATTATCCAGGCCCTGATCCAGCAGCCAGACTATCAAGCCGCCAGAAACTACTGGAAGGTCCTGAAGAACAGGTTGGGGAAGGAAGGGAGTGAAGTGGTTACAAAATGTAACCGGTTGAAAATGGTCGCTGAGGACGGCAAGATGCGTCTGACGGATGTCGCTACGGCTGAAACACTTCTGCGTCTTGTTCAGTCTGTCCCCAGCCCCAAAGCCGAGCCTATCAAGCTTTGGCTGGCCAAAGTGGGATATGAACGGATGCAGGAAATGGCTGATCCCTCGCGTGCGCTAGACCGGGCTCGTGAGAATTGGAAAACGCATGGCCGCAGTGAGAAGTGGATCCAGCAGCGAATGATGGGGCAGGAAACCCGGAACAAATTGACGGATTACTGGCAGGATCACGGTGTTAAGGGAAGCGATGAATATGCCATCCTGACCAATATCATTCATCAGGAATGGGCTGGATTGACGGTAAAAGATCACAAAGGTCTTAAAACACAGAATCTTCGCGATCACATGTCCGAAGCAGAGCTGATCTTTACCGCATTAGCGGAGCTGTCTACCCGGCAAATTGCCGAGAGCGTACAAGCGCGAGGGGTGCCCGAGAACGCGGATGCCGGCCGAAAAGGCGGGGGGATCGCAAAACACGCCAGACTCGCTTTGGAGCGGAAGACTGGGCGGAAGGTTGTGACCGGAGGTAATTCTCTTCCTCCCAAAGGTGCCCAGGGGAAGATTGGTCGCTGAAGTTAGAGGTGGTGTGAAACTGGGCTCATACAAAAAGGACTTCGTATGGCGAACGCATCCACTAACAAAGCATTGAAACGTTGGGCGACCCTTCCCGCTGATACAAAACGGCTACTCCTCGACAATGTCTGGTGTCCTGATTGCTCTACACCAGTGACCATTTGTGACTTCTCCGCTGAGGTTTTTGGCAAGAAGGGTATCGTTCTGAAGGGGTTCTGTGGGACGTGCGGGCATAAGGTGGCGAGAGTTATAGAGGGGGAGTGATCTAGCAGGCTCTTCTCCGGTAACACTGGTTCTTCTGATGCGGCAAGAAAGTTTCTATGTCGCAGAATGTGAATCCCGACATGGGGTTTTACAGGCCGATCCTGCGATTCGAATTGAAAAATAGAGAAAATGGCTTAAAAACAGATTGATATGTGTCACAAAAAGCCTATACTTCTTGTGACTGAATCGAGGGTATCTATATGACGCAAAGCATTGAAAACAAGATAGTTAGCAGGATATATGGTAAAAAGAGGGGTTGGGTCTTCACTCCTAATCATTTTCTTGATTTGGGAAGACGTACTGCTGTAGCTCAATCTCTGGTAAGGCTGGCCAGATCAGGCACGGTTCGCCGTTTGGCGCGTGGGGTATACGATTATCCCAAGGGTCATCCTGATTTTGGAGCTTTACCGCCTGATTATGAGCGCGTAGCCCAAGCTCTTGCGGGAAGAGATAATTTAAGAATACAGCCTTCCGGCGCGTATGCCGCCAATTTATTAAGTTTAACCGAACAGGTTCCTGCAAAGATAGTGTTTCTGACTGACGGATCAAATCGTAAAGTACAAATAGGAAAAAGAAAAATCGTATTAAAAAGAACCACTCCTAAAAATATGGCGACGGCGGGAAAATCAAGCGGCTTGGTGATCCAGGCATTGCGCTATTTAGGAAAAAATCATGTCGATGCAACCATGATCGAAAAACTTAAAAACGGATTTTCCGAGAAGGATAAAAAACAGTTTGCGAACGATATCCGTTACGCGCCGGTATGGATAGGGGATATCTTCAGACTATTATCGCGGCAAGGACAACATGGATAATTTTTTGTTGCTAAAGGAGGGGGACCGGCAAGTCTATTTTAAAGTAGTTGCGGATAAGCTGGACGTGATGCCGCAGCTTATCGAAAAAGACTTTTGGGTTGTATGGATTTTAGAAAGGTTGTTTTCACTAGAAAAAGTGAGACCCTATCTTACCTTTAAAGGAGGCACTTCTCTTTCAAAAGTATACAGATTGATTGATCGTTTTTCCGAAGACATTGATCTTTCCATTGAACGAGAGTTTTTTGGTTTTGGAATTCCCAAC
>CAILAO010001027.1 GCA_903832105.1 uncultured Pseudomonadota bacterium
TGACCAGTCAACCTAGTCAACATAACCTTTGAAAAATAACTTGAGATCCTTCAGAGTTCCTGTGTCCGTTTTAGCTTTATCCTGAACAGTCACTTTCCAGGTGCCTTGAATGGGTTTCCCCTTAAGAAAAAGAAGAGCGGATAGTGCTTCTCCACCATCACCATAAATTTGCTGGATATTATCCGAAGAATTACCTGTTCGGTTATGAAGAACGACTTCAGTTCCGTCTGGGTGGTAAAGCTTGACAATGAGATCTCCGATGTAGGTATGCGCTATATTCACATAAATTCCAATCTTTTGGATGACACCGGTATTCGTAACGTCAATTGTTTTTGTAATGGGCTCCCCAAAATCGGGAATCGCCATGTTGATGTTCAGAGCATCAACTTGAACCATAGAAACGTGACCGACGGTTAGTCCGACTTGGCCGCTGATAGCAGGTTTTAGGACAAGACTATCATAGGTCCCTGCTACTTTTACTTCGGCGCTGTCACCGTTTTGACAACTTGACGAAAGTCGGACCGTAATTGGCGTCGCAATGCGTAGAGTTGCCGACGGAGCTAACTGTTCGATAGCAAGATCCCCAGAGGCTTCTGTGACGCAGGTGCTGAGTTGCGGGGTGAGGACGACTCTTGACATTGGTTCATTGCCGACATTTTTCACCGTGATAAACACGTCGCCAACGTCACCTGGTTTGATTCCAAATTCATTCGGATCCGTGTTTTCTCCATAATCCAGGCCTGAGACCTGGAGAGCGCCACGAAGAATGCGGAATGACGCGGAGACTTTCCCTGTTTGACCTTCGGAAGTCTTCCAGGTGATTTTTGCAGTGACTGCTTGTCCTGGTTGGGCTTCATCATTCACTTTGAATTTAAGCGCGTCTCCGGTGATTTGATAAAATTCACCAGCGGGAAGTTCCGGGATTACTACGGAGGCACGATCAAGAAGTATTGCAGGGCCTTCGATAGATTCGAGAGTGACTTCTCCTCCGAGCGTTCCAACGCGGCCAATATTCTGGACTTTAAAAAGAAGTGTAACGCCTTCTCCAAGGTGAACATCTCGGCTCTCATGACCGTTGGCGATGACGTTGGTGATCTTGAAGAAAGGAGAATTATTTGGAATGATCTTGAGTTCGCCACGATAAAGCTTTGTATTGTGCCCCAGCACCGTGAGATCAAACTCATTAACGTTATCGATACCTTCCTTTAATTGAATAATGACCTGCCCATCTTGATTAGTATACCCTACAGCTCCGTAGACACCATCGCGAAGCGATAAGGCCACGCGTGCGTTTGGAATAGGAGTACCTGCGGAATCGGTGACTCTATAAGTCACCTCGGAAAGTCCCAGTGGAAGCTCGATCGGACCATCAACGTTCAGGGTCTTGGTCTTTGTGGTTCTCAGCTTAATCGAAGGATCGCCGAAGGTCACGTAGGTTTCCCAGTAATATTTTGTCCTCCCGCCGCCGCCATATTGCTTCCATAGTTCGAGCATGGAGTAGTCTGTGATACTAGCAAAGTCCTGTTTATTATACTTATAAATGCCGTCAAACATACGGCGTTCCAAAATATCGTCTTCGTCCCAATAGGAGCTGTCCATCGAACCCCAGAACATGATGGAGCCGTTTGGATGGCGCTGCCAGGTTTCGGCAAATGATTCATCAATCCTAAAATTACCTGTGACGCACGCATTTGAGATCACAAATGGCAACGCATCAGCATGAGCTAGGGCGCGGACATTGTCTTGACTGACGCGCGGGGCATCCCAAAAAGTTGTAGCTCCATGGCCCGAGTAATCGACGATGGTACGACCTTGTCTTAGAGCGGATTGTACGACATCGTTGGGAACCTTGTGAGTAATTGCATAAAGCTTGTCACCGCCTGGATTTGTGGCTTCTGGGAAAATGCCGACATAACCTGCGTTTTTCGTGTAAGTGTCGATGACGTAGTTATGGCTTCCTTCTGCAACTTCATACTTGTCGTTGGTGGCTAGGAATGCAATGCTGTTTAACCAGTCTTCGTTATTAAAAATGCCCTGTTCATAATGCATATATTTGGCGAGAACAGCATCAAGTTGTGCCTCGCTGCTAACTGAAGTACGCCCAACGCCGATATCGGGACCGTTGATGTCCCCATTATAGTCAGATGTGTCAATCGCGCGGTAGTAGTGATCTGTGACGCCGGTGATGTTGGTGGAGGTGAGAGCTGGCACGTCTTCGACGTCGCCGATGATTAAGGCGTGTTTTAAATTTGATCCTTCTTCCGTAAGGATTGCTTTTAGTTTGGTTCTAATTTGTTCAGGGGTTGTAATGCCGCTTTCGGTACCAGTTACAAATTCACGAATTGTATAGCCAAGGGTCTTTTTAAATGCCTGAAAGCTTCGCAGTGCAGGGCTGTTCGCAAATTTCTGCCCGACGATAAAGACCATGACTTCGCGGCCTCCGGCTTTACTTAGCGGAGGGTTTTCGGAGCGCACCTCAACTGTAAAGGTGCTTCTGATCTTGAATTCGTTGGAAGCCGCGTTATAGGTGACCGGGTGGAGGGTGAGCATCTTTTGCTGCCGTCCTTGGATTGAGCCTACACTTTCGATTGCGAAGGGCTCTTCCGGGAAGAAACTCGGCACTTTATACGCTTTTTCGTCAAACGCGAAAGGTGCAATAAATCCCTTAATTTTCGGGGAAGAAGGCTGTACCGGAACTAATGGATAGTGGGTGGGGGCCTTAAGCGCTTTGAGGCCTAAGTTTCCCGGAACGACTTGAGCATCGCCACTAAAGTAAAGTCGAATAACGGGAATTTTTGGCTGCCCCTCTCGGTAAATGATACCTTCGTAGCCATCGACTCCAACAAGTTTCGCCTCGGTAAATTTAAGATTGTTGATAGTGACTTCTTGATATGTAACATCGTCAATCGAGATCACATATCGCGTTCCTCCTGGAATGGGTTCGGTCTTCACCCCGGCATAAAGGCTTCCTGCAAGCGCAAGAAAGATCGAACAGCTAGCTAAAAGCTGAAAACCGAGACGTTGAAACACGTTAAAAGTTCTCATCCTCTTTCCTCCCCGATGAAGTTTTACGACTCGCAAACCGCCGATCTCAGACAAAAGATAGTCACGCAATACGATTCGTATTTATTACTGATTTTTAATTTTAGCTTACTCGCTCTCAGGATACTAGGGACTAAATGCTATACAGGCGTTTTTTTGTGGACAGGATAAACAATTCCGAAAACTAGGATTGTTTATGGATTTTTGGTAGAGTTGATAGTGGTGTTCAATGAATGTATGCCCTTGATGAGGATGACGATGACAGATCCGCAATTTCCCTCGAAAATTCTCGTTATTGATGGTGATCGATCTGTTGCGAATAGTATGGTGGATTTGCTAAAACGCTACGAAATCAACGTTCTCGCGGCCAAAGACATGGAATCCGCCTTCTATCTTTTTAATCAAAATCGTATAGATGTCGCGTTAATCGAGCTCGACTTTTCGACGCTTCATGGGGTTGCTTTTGTGCAAAAGTGGCGCCAGCATGAAGTAACTGAGAAACGCAGTACTGGCTTCATAATGATGATAGGTCAAAAAGTCGCAGCAACGGACGAAGGACTTATCAAGGAACTCGGTGATATAGAACTTATTTCAAAACCCTTCACCACCATCCAACTCCTGCCTTATTTGACTAGGAGTTTTGCTGCGAAGAAGCGTGCGTTGCAGTATTATGAGCTGCGATCGGGGGTTTTTGAAAAATATTCAAAATCGGGCGACTTTGATTCCGCTGCGAAGGAGGTTCATAAGAACATTCTTAAGCTTGGACCGCGGGGTTTAGAGATGCTTTATGACCTCTATGAGAAGGGGGGCAAGTTTGATGAGGCCCTAACCATCGTTACGTCCCTTTTAGACAAAAATGGCAATGATATTTCCCTTATCAATGCCAAGGCCCGTATTCTAATGAGACTTGGGCGTCACACTGAAGCGCAAGGCTATTTTGAAAGAGCAGACTCCATTGCGCCGCAACAGATTGACCGTTTGAATGACATGGCGACCATGTACCTTCACTTAAAGAAACCGGATAGTGCGGTTGCAAAGTTTAAGGCTATTTTAAAGCTGAACCCTGAAAATCAGGATATTAAGTTCGAGATGTTCTCAAAACTCTATGAATTCGGCTACGACGAACAGGCTCAAGCCCTTGGCAAAGAGACAACGGCCCCAGCCGAGATTGTACGCCACTATAATAACAAGGGTGTCTTGCTTGCCAAGGCTGGCAAGGGAGATGACGCAGCCACGGAATATGATCGTGCCCTGAAGTTCTATCCAAAATATAAAGAAAATTACAGGATTTTATACAATATTGCGCTTGTTCATGTGAACAAAAAAACGGCAGAAAGCTATAGGGAGGCTCAAAAGTTCCTTAAAAGATGCCTCGAACTGGCGCCGGATTTTGAAAAAGCACAAAAAACTCTTGAAACCATCAATGGCATTCTACAGAAGAAAGCCTAAAATCTTCTTTACCTCGTTTCCTTTTTCTGTAATAAATTAAATGAATTGATCGCTAACATCCGAGGGGCGGAGGGCTAATTCCTTGCCCTTGACTTAGAGGTTTCTAATATTAGATTTTCTAATATCTATAAAGAAGCAGAGTACATTTTTTTTTACATTGGGGTGATTTATGATTGAAGCGAAAGGACTTGTAAAGGACTTTGGTCCGTTTCGGGCTGTTGATCGTATTTCGTTCACAGTACCCAAGGGGCAAGTGTTAGGATTCCTGGGGCCTAATGGCGCTGGAAAGTCCACAACCATGAAGATGTTGACATGTTTTTTAGAGCCAAATGAAGGGACGGCTACAATCGGGGGAAAAGACATCCTTCAAGATCCTTTGGAGGTTCGGCGGCAAGTTGGCTACCTTCCAGAAAACGCCCCTTCCTACGGCGAAATGACGGTGTCTGAGTTTCTTGAGTTTATTGCTGAAATGCGTGGGTTTAGAGGAAAAGAACGAGTTGTTGCAGCAGAACGAATAAGAGAAATCTGTTTTCTAGGCAAAGTTTGGTATCAGACGATCGAGACGCTTTCCAAAGGCTATCGCCATCGCGTGGGTTTTGCTCAAGCACTTCTCCATGACCCACCCGTTCTCATCTTGGATGAGCCTACAGACGGTCTTGATCCCAACCAAAAACACGAAGTCAGGCAACTGATAAAAAATATGGGAAAAGATAAAACAATTATCCTTTCGACTCATATTCTTGAAGAAGTGGAAACGGTTTGCCAACGCGTGATTATCATTGCGGAAGGAAAACTTGTGGCCGATGCGACGCCCGAGGCGTTGATAAGTCAATCGACCTTCCACAACGCCATTACGCTCAGGCTCTCGCCAGATAAGTTCGGGGCTTCCCATCAAGCGTCTCAAAACATCGAACAATATAGAAGTTCTCTCCTTCGTTTGAACGGAATCGACCGGGTTGAAACGTCGGCGGAGCAACCGGATATGCTGCGCGTTTTTCCAAAGAGCGGCAAGCCTATTTTTGACACCGTGAACCGCTTCGCGCAAGAACAAAGGCTTTCGCTTAGTGAGCTAAAGGTTGAGCATGGGCGACTTGATGATGTCTTCAGAAGAATTACAACGTCTCCCGAAGAGGTGGTTAATCCCGTATCCCAAACGCATCAGGACACACACTAAGAACTGTTTTAGGAGGTATAGATGATGAAAGAAAGTATGCTGTGGCCAATTTGGTCGCTATTTAAAAGAGAGTTTTTTAGCTACTTCCGCTCACCGGTAGCCTACGTTTTTATGATCATTTTTATATTGGCTAGCGTAGGCTGCGCCTTTTTCCTCGGTGGTTTGTATGAGGGAAACCAAGCAAGTCTCGTAATGTTTTTTACCTTTCTTCCTTGGCTGTACTTGGTTCTTGTCCCAGCGGTAGGCATGAAACTGTGGGCGGAGGAACGAAGGTCTGGCACGATTGAACTTCTTTTGACGTTGCCTATCGATTTAAGTCATGTGGTCGTCGCCAAGTTTTTGGCGGGTTGGGCGTTTATTTCGATTGCAACGCTGCTTTCGTTTCCGCTCGCAATCACCGTGAACTATCTTGGAGAACCTGATAATGGCGTCATTCTCACGAGCTATTTGGGAGCTATTTTGATGGCTGGGTCATATCTCTCGATTACCTGCCTCACATCAGCTTTAACGAAGAATCAAGTTGTCAGCTTTATTCTTGGCGTCATCATTTGTTTTGTCCTAGTCCTTGTTGGATGGGGTGTGTTTACATCTCTTTTGGCGACGATATTTCCGGCTGTTATTATCGATTTTATCGCTTCGCTTGGTTTTATGACGCACTTTATCTCGATCAGCCGTGGCGTGATTGATACGAGAGCTGTGATTTATTTTATCTCAGTCATTGTTGTCGCGCTGTCTCTTAATAGTTTGGTGCTACAACAAAGAAAAGCGAGTTAACGGAGGAATTGACCATGGAACATAGTAAAGAAAGCAAAGCCGAGCAAGATAGAGAGTCCAAAAGATTTAAAATTGATTGGCGTCGCATGACCTCCACAATGGGAGGGCTTGTCATTCTCGCCATGATAATTGTGTGTATTAACATCATTTCATCGAGAGTTTTTTACCGTCTTGATGTTACTCAAGACAGAGTGTTCAGCCTTTCAAACGGCTCAAAGAAGATCCTCGAAAAGATCGATGATCCTGTTAATATTACCTTCTTCTTTTCGCGCTCCCAGAAAGATCTTCCCGTCGTTTTTAAAACTTATGCGACTCGGGTTGAGGAAGTCCTTCAAGAATATGCCAGGTATGGCCGGGGTAAAGTTGAAATCACTGTTGTCGATCCCAAACCAGATACCGACGATGAGGAGTGGGCTCGAAAGTACGGCATCGATGCGATTCCTCTTCCAAACGGCGAATCGCTTTACTTTGGAGTTGTCCTCTTAAAGGGAACTAAAGAAATTGCGATTCCGTACTTCGATCCGAGACGAGAAGAGTTTCTGGAGTATGACTTATCGGAAAGCATCGTACGCATCATGAACAAAGAAAAGCCTAGAATCGGCATTATAAGTTCTCTCCCCATCATGGGAAAAAATCTTCCGCCGCAAATGATGCAGGAAGAGCAGGGGGGCGAAGCGTGGGCTTTCGTCTCGGAACTAAAAAAATCATTTGATGTGGAAGAAGTGCGAGCGGAAGCAGAGGAGATCAGCAAAAATCTTAAACTCCTCATGGTCATTCATCCTAAGAATCTTTCTCAGCAAACACTATATGCCATCGATCAGTATGTTTTAGGTGGCGGACGTCTCATCGTTGCCGTAGACCCTTTCTGTCGAGAGGACATGGCGGGTCAGCAGCAAATGATGATGTCGGGCCAAATGCCGCAAGTGAGTTCGGATTTGTCACCTCTTTTCAATGCCTGGGGTGTTGAGTTTCACCCAGACAAGATCGTCGGTGATTTAAGTCACATGACGAGAATTGGAGCGGGCGGGGTCGCCGTTGAATATCCTCTCTTTATTTCCCTTCAGAAAGGCTCGTTCTCGGAAAAATCGATTATTACGGGCCAGCTAAATTTTGTTCTTCTTGCAGAACCAGGAGAGTTGATTAAAAAAGAAGGATCAACGTTTAGTTTCGAACCGCTCCTACAGACCAGTGCTGATAGCGGAACAGTCGCTGCGGGGACGGCGGCCCTCATGCAACCACAGGATATCGTGCGGGATCTAAAACCGGATCAAAAAGTGCGAACACTGGCGGCTCACCTGACAGGAAAGTTCAAGACGGCATTTCCTGGTGGAAAACCACCTAAAACAAGCGGCGATGGCGCGGATAAGAACCAAACAGAATCCGCAAGTCTCGCAAATCACTTGACAGAATCTAAAGAAGATACATCTGTGATCATCATCGCTGATGTTGATTTCATTGCGGACAACAATGCCGTTGATAAGTTTCGCTTTGGACGTAATGTTCTCACAAAACTTCGTAACGACAATCTGCCACTCCTCTCCAATGCGGCAGACCTGCTCAGTGGAAGTCAAGATTTGATTTCAATCAGATCACGCGGGAAGATTGCTAGACCATTCACGAAGGTGGCGGATATTCAAAAGAGCGCCCAGTTGCGATGGCAGAAGGAAGAAGAAAGTCTTAGTGGTCGTTTATCAGAACTAGAAAAAAGGCTAACTGAGATGCAATCCCAGCGAACAGACGGAAGTCGTTATGCACTTTCTTCTGAACAGCAGAGGGAAATCAGTAAGTTTCGCGATGAAGCAAGCCAACTCCGGAAACGTCGCCGCGAAGTGCGTAAAAACCTTCGCGAGGACATCGAAAGTCTTGGCTATAAGCTCATGGCAGCGAACATGTTGGTGATGCCTGTGATCATCGGTGTGTTTGGGTTTGGTGTCTTTTATCGAAGAAATCATCGTAGTCGTGAGAAGTAAAAAAAGAGGAGGACTATTTTATGATCAATAACAAATGGATCTTAGTTGCGGGTATTCTCGCACTGGGCGCAGGCGCGACATTATCTTATGATTATTTTACGGCGAAGAAAAACCAGCAAGACGAGAGAGTGGGTAAGACCATCGTTGAACAGGACAAACTTCTTTCTGTCGATACGATTATTGGCAAAACAGGAAAAAAAGAAATAAAGCTCACTAGAGATGCTGACAACAACTGGAATACGGCGTCAGATGGAGGCTTCCCATCCGAGGCTAAGAAAGTGGCAGATTTTTTGGATAGTATCGGGAAGGTCGAATTTCAGCGTCTTGTCTCAACCGACAAAGCAAAATTTGGCGAGTTTGGTATTGAATTTCCCGATAAACCGGATTCGCCGCTCTCTGATAAGACAATTCAGGTGCGTCTTTTAAGCCAAGAAAAATCGATTCTCACTCTTAACTTGGGCGACGCACGTTCAAGCGGTGGACAATATGTGACTGTTGGTGATGAAGCGCGGGTCTTTTTAGTGGACCAAAAGATAAGTCTTGAGCTGGAGTCTGCTTCTTGGGAACTTAAAACCCTGGTCAACGTCAAAAAAGAAGACATCGCTTCCATGGAGTTTCATCCCCCTATTGGTAGTGGAAAATCACCAGTAAAATTTGTGTGGGAAGAGTCTCCGCCAGTGAAACCTGAAGATGCGACTGCTGCAGGTGAAAAGCCGTTGGCTGGACTAAAAATGCAAGGATTGGTGTCTCCTGAGAAAGAAAAAGCAGGGGCTCTAAGTCAAGTAGAGACAGCTTTTGCAGACATTAGGTTTTTAAAACGCATTCCGATGAGTGACCCGCAAGCAAGTCAAGATGCGGCAAAATCCCAGTTGTCGGCCTACCATGCAGTGGTTACCGCCAAAGATGGAAGGTCTTACGACCTTGCCATCGGACATATTGAGGGGACGACAAAAGACGATAAAGGCAAGTATTATGTGAAAGTTTTAGCCTCGAAGAACCCCTCAACACCTGGCGACGCTCCCGTTGAAAAGGGCATTGAGAGGCTGAATAAACTCATGGACCAATACATTTTCGAGATTTCCTCGTATCATGCTGAAAAGCTCATTAAGGCGCGGGAGGATTTCTTAGAAAATCCTGAAGCTATGAGACCAACAGCGAAGAAGGACTAGGACCTCGTCAAGATTAAGATTGCGAGAGTGCGTCTTTGGGGCCTTACACGGTAGGTGGATGTTTTAGGGTGTGTACTCAATTGGCTTGAA
>CAILAO010001028.1 GCA_903832105.1 uncultured Pseudomonadota bacterium
TCCCCGAAAGAGTCTGGGAAGACTTAAAAGACGAGTGCTCAGACGGCGAAATTTCTATGTTGAAAGAAAATAAAGGACATGAAAATAAGACCAATGAGCAAAATTCACCGGATAATTTCCAGGAGATTAATTTAAATATCGACTTCAATAAGCCGATTCTATTCAGTTCACTGATCGATCAATTGTTGCTGATTATTATTAAACATCTTGCGGAGAAGCAAGGAAAGTATTCTCTTCGCAGACTTTCAAAAACTATTGGTATTTCACGAAGTACGTTATCCGGAAAACTTAAAGAGCTTGTCGCTCAAAATCTTGTCACTCTTCAGGATTTAAGCAAGTTCGTGAGTGTATCGGAGAAAGAAGAATAAACCAGCCTTTTTGGATTTTTTCCCGCGCAAAGCTATTGCCCTAGCTTTTGGAATTGGTTGCGGATTCAGCTAACGTGTGCTGTTCAGATTTCTCTTCCAAAACTTGCTGTTTTTCCGACTGACTGGATGTTTGACTCTTTTGCTTATCTTTTAAATTCGAAACAAAAATTCCACAACAGATCTTACATGAAAGAATAGGGGGTGTGATTCCATTATATGTTGGATGTCTGATGCATTTAATCGATCCCATAAGTGCCTCCGCATGCTATCGATGTAACTTCCATAACAAAAAGAACTTCCTCACTGTTGTGGTTGCATAGACTGTGCCAAAAAGGTCTTTTAGGAAGCGATCGAATTTGACGTACTATTTTGAGGGGTTAGGAGGTGTTTTAAAAGTCTCATTGTGAATCGTTTGTATATCTTCCTTGCAATTGTGCCATCCTTATCCAGGAGTGCCTGAAAGGGTCCTCTTCTAACAATATGTATTTTCGTGTCCCTATTCGATGCAACAAATTGGACAGTTGTTGACTGTTCTGCAAGAAGCCAAAGTTCACCAAACACTTTCCCTGGACCCATTCGATCGACAAATTTTTTCTCCTGACCTACTTGTCGATAACAATTCACAGATCCCGCCAGAATAATATAAACCCCCTCGGGCTCGTCATTGTAGGTTAAAATAACATCTCCAGACGCATAAGAAGTCGCTTCACCTATGTCCCACAGCTTATCCTTTTGAAAGTTATCAAGAGATTCTAAAAATGCCGCCTTATAAAAGACATTCTTCAGATCGTTTGACTTTTGAGCTTCGTTTTTCTCTTCATGATTTATCGGAATTTGCCTTATGACTTTATCGTCAAACCCAATTGGGTCCGAAAAATTAGTGGGGGGCGGGGGTATATTCTCTTCTTTCTCCGGAGTAGCTACCTGGATCATCTGGTTTTGAACGTTTTCTTTTATCACCGGAAGCGGAATTTGAGGAACAATCTTAAATGCAGGCGGATCGGGATCATTGGCAGCCAGAGGAGGAGGTGGCGGTTCTGGCATAAGTCTCATTTTGACTGATTGAGCTTTTTCAACATTTCCAGACTTCTCATAACACATAAGAGCTTCTTCCAGATTACCGGCCTTTTCGTAGGCATCTCCAGCATCTACGTAGGAGTCAATTTGTGAATAAACTCTCGCGGCCCACAGAAACTGCGATTGGCTTGTCAATACTTCCGCCAGATTTCTAGATGCGGTTTCATCATATGAAATCTCCGACATCAATCGAGTCACAGTCTCCTCTAATGAGACTTTTTGAAAAAGTTCAGAGGCCTTTTCGTTTAATCCCCTTGCCAAAAGACGCGTTAAAATTTCATGAACAAAATCCTGGCTAAGTGCATATTTCTCGAGAAAGATCGAGGAGTTTCCCGCGCCAAGAAATTCAACAATCATCTTTTTGTCTTCCTCACCTATATTGATAGAAGATTGGTTTGTTGTTTTTCTGAATAGCTCTTCGAGAGACAACAACACCTTGTCCGTGTCACCGCCCTTTTTGAAGAGCGAAATCGCCTTTTCCAAATTTCCTACTTGCGTATAACATTCAGCAGCATCCTTGAATAGCGCTGCCTTTTCATAATATTCGGCAGCCGTTGCCAACTCTCCCGCTTCTCTCGCACATCGAGCGACTTCAAGTGGTTTGTCTGCTGATTTAAAACACGTCACTGCTTTACTCCACATATTGTGTCTTGCGTATAAAAGGCCCGCTCTATCGTACCGCTTCATACGCATCAGTAGCTGTGCCGTTTCGTTAACAAGATTACTGGATTCAAGAATCGTCAACGCGTCTTGGACGAGCCCAATTGATTCAAGGGCGTTGGCTGCTGTTGTGACTTTTCCCTGCTCCATGTAGACCTGAACTTTTTTCATCACCTTCTTTTCAGCTCGAGTAAATTTTTTCGCTGTAGTGATCGGAATTGCAATTTTCTTTGTCGTTATGGTGGAGGGGATCATCGTATGGACAGACTTATTCGTTGTCGCAAGCGGTGCATGAAAAGTGGCTTTTCTAGCCTTGTACCCAAAATAATTAGACAACCTCCAAAAAAACACCGCAAACGCAATCGCGCTAACGGCGATCAAAATAATTGGCGCATAATCTGTTAGAAGAGGTCCCACTAAACTCTCCACTAAGTACTCTAATCCATCGACCTAAACATTCAGCCCCTTAAAATCAATTCTCTCCCCCACTGATCGGAATAAGAAATAATAATATTAGATTTTCAATTTAATTTTTGAAGAACAGCGGGGGAAACAGACTAATATAGCTGATGATATGCTATATTTTGTAACTTAATCCAACGGTCTGATATCGATCCAGTACAGGTTCGGGATTGCCATTGCTAAGGAGTCTTACGCCCGGCGTGAACGTCACCGAATACTTAAAGGTAAATTTTTCACTTAATCGAAGACCTACACCTATACCCCCTTCATAAGTAAGAATTGGCTTCTTTGTCGTTCTTTGAATGTAGCTTCCCGAGGGGTATATTTTTTTACTATCAAAATACTTTGCAACACCCCCACCAAAGACGTAGGGCACAAAGATGTCACCCGGATAGAGAATAATCGATAAATCTGCAGAGTACGAATAAACGTCAACCTTAGATTCAGAATATTCAATCAGTTTCGTTTCTTCATTTTCTTCGAACCCCTTAGCGTGCGATAACTGGTGCTTACCCGTAAGACCAATGTTAAAATATGTTCCCATATCGAGGCTGATCGTCATACTACCGGCGCTTGTTCTATACTCTTGCTGCTCTGACATTTGAGAGTCAGAGTAAGAAGCCATGATATGCATTCCGGCTCGAGCAGTTTGTGTAACTGTAATACTGCTGATGACAAAAGAACTGAGAATGAATACGAGAGCGCTGTTTTTAAGCTTCATTTTCATATCCTTTCCATTCCAAACCCTAAGACGTTAAGCAGTCATCTGACGCGTTGAGCTTTGCATTCATGATATCTAACGTTCCAGAACCCTGTGTGTCAAAAAATTGGCGCTTCTTTTTGTAAAACGCTATCCTTTATTATAGCATATTTTTCCCTTGTGCTCTTCCGAGAGGTAACTGACAGTGATGGAATATAGATTCGGCGTAATCGGCGTTTTCATAAATAGTAATAATCTTCTTCTCGTAGGCGAAAGATCCGATATCCCCAGCGTTTGGCAGTTTCCTCAGGGGGGTATAGAGCCAGGTGAAAGCGCCACTGCCGCATTTTATCGGGAAATGTCCGAGGAACTTGGAACGAGCAATTTTTCTATCATTCGTCACGCTCATAAGCAGACACTCTACCGCTTTCCATCAACTTTAAATGCTCCAATCGCTAAAAAATATTTAGGTCAGTCTCTCCAATGGTTTTTGGCAAGATTCAACGCCCAGGTTACACCAGCACTAAATAATTCGGACGGTGAATTTATGTCTATTTCCTGGCGTTCCGTAGATGAAGTCCTAAATGGTGTTGTTGAGTGGAAAAAGCCAGCATATGAAGCGGGCCTTCGTCTTCTAGGGTTTCTCCGCTAGCTTTCAGATTTTAAATTCCCGCTAAAGTATGCACCGTTTTAAGGGCACTACTTTCCTAGGCTTTTAACTTGCCTTTGTTTTTAGTTGGTCAAATAATTCCTGAGCTTCCTTAGCCTCAGCCTCAGCTTTCGAGGGTATTTTAAATTTGGACTTCCCTTTCAGCATTTCGCGAGTAAGTTTCTTGTCGCCCACAAGATCCGCAAGTCGGTTCATCTTTTGCCTTCTCCCGATTCCGTTGTAAAGAAAGTCGTGCAATTCATCTACGGAAAATGGCTTTCGTAAGTATCCGTCAGCTTGCTGACATGCTTGCGTCTGCTCATCAGTCAGAAGGGCTCCGCTGATCATAAGGACCGGTATTAAAGGATCAAACTTACGAATTTTTGAAAGCAATTCTATCCCATCCATTCGTGGCATCCTAACGTCGCTAAGGACAAGATCGATATTTTTTTGTTTCAGCGTATCGATAGCCTCTTTTGCGTTTCGTACAACGATTATCTTCGAAAATCGCTTGTTCAGATGTATTTTGAAAAACTTCAGCAGCGTATCGTCATCATCCACGATTAGAATATAACTTTCGCTGTCATAGGGCCGTCTTGCAAGAGAATCCATGATGCTCCCCTTCTGTGTTGAACCTTTCAAAACTAGACCGCCGAAGAAACCACTAGAAATGGCACGTCATGTTGCCCTGTCGGCTTGCTTTTAAAAATATTTAGCGTAATCGGCTAATATGCTTCTTGAACCTTTCAATTACCTGTTAATTTACTTATGTAATTTTTTGATAATTTTTTTATTTCCAAGTCTTCATCTTCCAGATTTATAACCTCTTCGAAAAGTCTTTGCGCCTCATCATTACGATTATAATGCTCAATTAAGAGAACGGCGAGGTTAAACCTCGCAGAAGCACTATTCGGATCAAAGTCAATCGCCTTTGTGAAGGCACTTCTCGCTTCTGAAATGCGGCCCTGCTTTTTGCTGCATATTCCTAGTAGAACCATAGCATCGACGTTTGAGGGATTATAAGTCAAAACTTGTTTAATGTCTTTTTCGGCGCTTTGAAGTTCAAAACGCGAAATAAATAGACGCGCTCTATTAACCAGCGCTGGAATAAATGTCGGAGATACTTGCAGTGCCTTATTGAACAACTCCATTGCTCTTTCCTGATTTTCCTTTCTTAAGGCAATAACACCAAGAATATTGAAAACTCCTGCATCTTCTTTTCCTCGATCTGCGCCGCGTTTTAAAATAAATTCAGCAATCTCGATTTTGTTTGTTGTAAGATATGATTTTGCTAGAGCGATATATCCCGGCGTGAATGATGTCTCAGTACTAATAATTTCGTTTAGTATAGCCCTCCCCCGTTCGTAGTCTTTTTGCCCCAAATATGCTAGCGCTAACAGATACTTATATTTCATTACAAATATCGGATCTTTCGACTCCATAACGCTGATTCTTTCTTTTAGATCAGCTAAAAGATCAAGACACGTCATGTATTGCTTTTTCCTAAGATGAATCTGCGCCAGTTCTAGAAGCGCTTCGTGATTCTCTGGATTTTGCCGTAATACTTGGCGAAAAGTTGACTCCGCGTCTCCGATATATCCTAATGCAACCTGATTTCGGCCCTTCGTCAGAAGAGACATCGCAGATTCCTCATCTTTCCACTTTGAAAGTTTATATTCGATATCTTTTCGCTCCTTTTGGTTGGGCGGATTTTTAAAAAAGTTTTTCCAGTTTATGACGTCATGCCCAGTAGGATCTTTGGACAACGCACTCTTTTCTACATTCAGCTCGTCTTTATTCGTTGTGTTCGACTTTTCTGAAGTGGAACAGCTAAAAAGCCAAACAAAAAAGGCCGCAAACAGAAGGCTTTTGTACGTTTTTGTCTCGCGTTTTTTCATTGGTTTCATCCTGATAACCTCTCCATGGGACTCTCCCGCGAACTCCTCTATAGACTCGCCTTTATCGACGTCTCGTTATAGGTCCGCTCATAGACTCCATTGATAGGGAAGATCTAACTCCTCTGCTTCGGGATACGCGATCGTCTTTTTAACATCCGTTTCTTCTTCACGCTGTCCCGTTAGCTTGACTGCCGATCTTTTAATCCACTCATTATCTTTAAACTTTAATGGCATCGCTTTCGCTTCAGTAATATTTTGTCCGTAATATTCTTTTGCTTTATCCTGATATTGTTTAACTAAATTTCTCATGCGATCATAAGCGCCTTCCCTCACTCGAGATCCTTCATCCGTCGAAATTTTCGCAATTTCTTTCGCAATATTTTCTGCTCCCTCCCCCAGCCTAAATCTTGCTTGAGACGCCCACAGAGGATGTTTCGATTTAATTGCCCGTTCGTAGCGTGAAGTCATATCTTTAAAGTATCTTTCCTTTTGATCTATATTTCGTGCATGATCTCCACCCCGTTCTATAATTGAAAAATCCTCAAATTGCCTTCTGGCTTCTTCTCCCAGCAGAAAATTCGATTCTCCGGCTATTTCTCTATAAACGCCCGCATCCATTGAAGTTCGGCCAGCTTCACACTCCTTTGAGATTTTCTCTAATTCTGAGATGCTTTGCGACTCGTTGCCTATGTTAAACAACATTTTCGCATTTATCAGTTTCATCGTTAATCGCTCTTCTTTTGATGTCGCAGCTTTTTCCGCCCTTTTCCCCGCCTCAATCGCAAGCTTTGAATCTTTTGCTTTATCTGCATATTCAGCCCCTCTTTTCGAAGCTTCGATTTTCTCTTTGTGATCCTTTGAAGCAGCGGCGATGGCAAACGCTGCTTTCGAAGCAAGCCCATAGTCATTCTCACCAACAGCGAGCTTCTCCGCATTGTTAAGGCTGACCTTCGCTCTTGGGTGTTGAGGATATTTCTCAGCTAGTCGAAGATATGAAACTGCCGCATCACGAAATTCCAACCCATTCTCTTGGGCTTTTCCCAAGATATAGATCATATCAGATCTGTACTCGACGATTTGATCTCGAAGAAATTCTTCTGCTGCTGACTTTACGGCGTTCCACTGACCACCCAAAGCAAGCATATAAGCACCATCTCTAAATATTTTTGGTCTCCTTGGAAGATCTTCGAATTCCCTCGCAACATCGACCATAAGACTTCCACTTTTCACTGGCTGGCCAATTGATCTTAGCCTTTCCCCTTCTTCAAGGGTTGCCTTCGACAAGATTTCTTTAAGCTCTTTCTCTAGATCTCGTCCTAAAATAGCCCAGTTTTCCAAAACTAGAAGTTTTCTAGTTACTTCGATGACATCTTTTGCCGTTTTTCCCTTGACGGTCGTATGAACCAAGCCTCGGATGGCCATGGCCCTTTTTTCAACCGAGGGATCCAACAGTAATGCCCTTTGCCAAAATCTATTTGCTCGATCGAAACGCCCATAGTCATGGTTAACAGTTGCCGCGATAAAAAGAAGATCTATCGCTCTTTCTTTTGTGGAAAACCGATTTACAAACTCATCGACGGCCTTCTCTAATAAGTTCAAGTATTTTTCGAGTTCCGGATCGTTTTCGGCACCTTCTTGCGTCGCAGTTTTCCCTG
The DNA here is from genome assembly GCA_903832105.1 of uncultured Pseudomonadota bacterium. Classification (GTDB taxonomy): domain Bacteria; phylum Bdellovibrionota_B; class Oligoflexia; order Oligoflexales; family CAILAO01; genus CAILAO01. The sequence goes on from CAILAO010001028.1 coordinate 7,470, forward strand.
CGTATGTCTTTCTCCACAATTTTTCGTATGTCAGTGCAAGTTGGTATGATGCGACCTCTAGATCCTCATCTGAAAGGGGAAAGTCTCTTTTCAGTTGATTGTATCGATCCGCAGCGTTAGTTAGTTGATCTAAAAAGTATTCTGCATGTGCAGCCCGAAGTCTCCACGTGTTACTGTCTGTGTATTGAGTCCCCGACACTCCGTTTTCGATTAAAATCTCATAAAGTGACAATGCGCTTTTGAAACTTTTTGCATCTCCTGAAGAAAGTCCAATGCCGTAATGGTAGTCTGCGGCAACTCGTGCTGCATTTTTTGCTTGCATTTCCATGTCCCGAATGAGTTCGTATTGGCCCTGATGTCGAGCCCGCCACAAGCTTCTCCCAGGCAGTAGAAATGCGGCTTTCTCTAGGGCGCTTATCTTTTTTGCTGTTTGTTGACTTTTGTCATACGCTTCTGCAGTAAGTTGACAAATCTCTGGATATTCGTCCGACAGCGGGAACTTTTCTATCAGAAATTCTCCCAGATCTGACGCTTTTTCAAATACTTTTCCATCAAGATATCTTTTTAGCGATCGAAGGCCGATCGCGGCCGCAAATACCTTTATCTCCTTATTTTCGAGTGTTTTGTGCGTTTTCTCGTCAACATTTCCTTCATACAAAGCGTCCCCGATCAGTTCTACCGCATCCTTCTGAATTTTTTTCCGGTTCTCTGTTGTTTTGTATTGATCCCCCGGAAGCAGCAACCCTTTCGCTGCTTTGATGACAGTTTCTAGCTCTCCCGACTTATAAGCCGCCCAAGCTAATCTGTAATTTAGTCGTATTACCTCAAACTCCTGACGAGGTACTGCCACTCTGTTCAAGACTATTTCGGCATTCTTATAATATTTCAGTGCTATTGACGCTTCTTGCTGGTAAAACCAGTGATCTCCGATAGCAATATATGCATAAACAGTATGAATGGATTTCGGGCTAATCTTTGTCAGGTTGCCCCAAGAAGACATTGCCTCACTTTTTTTATTCAACGACTCATATATCGTTGCTTGCAGATAAATCACATCCCCCATTTTTTGAAAGTCGCCATTTTCTTTTTCGATTGCATCTAGTATTTTTAGAGCACCTATTTTTTCTTCGTCGAATAGTTTCTTATCATCTTCCTTAACGAGATCAGCGTGCCTATTCATAACTTGAGCAATATTTAGCCGTGCATACGAGCGACTTTCTGCGTCTGGGTACTTTTTCAAATGTTCTTCATACTCATTTTTTGCTTGCTTCAGCGCGAGAATTTTTGCTGCTTTTATTTCGGATTGATTTTTAGCGATAACATCTTCCAGCAAATCCCACGAGGCTTTGTATTGGCTTTTTCCATCTTCAATCATTTTTTTTTCGTATAGTTGAAAGCTCTCCCAATACTGCTGGTAGGCTTTACTCAGATTTTCATCGGGTTCCGCTATGTCAAAAGCAGCTTCTTGCGCCTCCAAAACCGCTCCGGAAAGCACGCCTAGTATGAGAAAAAGTGTGAATTGGAAAATTCTTTTGGACAACTTTATAATGCCTATTTTTGAGGCCATTTCCAAATAACTCCTTGTTCTAAATCTTTTTTGCTGCTATCCAGAACTTGTTTTTCTAGTTCTGATATTCCCTTCAATTCGGCTTCTTTTACTTCAACACTATTGAAGGCAAGCCATTCCAAGTCTGCTGCTAGCTTTTTGTTTTTTGCTTTCCGACTTAATATTGCTTTTTTATAGTGATCCGTGATTTCGCCAATGTGGCTACCCATAAGTTCGGACAATCTATTGGATATGACTCTATGAGCAAGAAGAAGGTTTTGATGCTCTATTTCGAGCTTATCTAGTTTTTCAACAGTAGTCTTGGTTCTTTCCGTCATTTCTGTTTGAAGATCGTCAATGTGACGTATCGTTTCTTCCAATAAAAATCCCCACCTTGTCCAGGCGATTTCCGCGTCCTTTCTTAATATTTTTCCGTTGATGTCCTCTGCTGTTCGCGACTTCTCTATGACTGATAGCTCCTCATTCAGACAGTCGGCGTACTGCATAACAAATTTTCTTAGGTGCTTTATGGAAACATTCGCTAGCAGAGCAACAAGCCTTTTTTTCCTGATCTTTTCGAGAGATAGCAGGTAAGCCTGTTGAATCACCTCTAGTTTTTCATTTATCTTTTCTGTTTTTGTTCCAAGGGTGGCCCGCTTACTAAATGGAAGTTCTTTAACTAGACTCTTCGCGTTTGCTAACGACGACTGCATGTTTTGTATTTCATCAAGATTCTGATATATGTTCTGAGACATTTTCAGGTACCGGAATAAAATCTTCCAATCGTTCATTTTTCGTCGCATGTCAGCGTACTGCGACATAAGAAGAGTTCTTCGTTGTTCGGAGGCCTCCAAAAGACTTCTTTCAGCCCCGCTCATTCCTTCTTTGTATAGATATCTTTCTGTCGCTGCCAAACGATGTCCCACGTTCAAAAGTTCCTCTGCTAATTCAGCAAGTTGGGTCGTTTTACTCCTCCACTGAGGGACAGTATTTTCTGGAGTTTCTTGTCCCATTGTAAAAACAATGTTCCTTAATTCACCTCTTATCTCTGCAAGATTTCTCGAAATACTTTTTAAAGTGACAAAGCCTCGTTGCCCTATTTCGATGTATGGCGATTGCTGAACCTCCGGAGCAGCCACTTCTAAAAAATCACTAACCTCCTCACCCGACAGACGACTCTTTTTCGAAAAATCTTTGAGCCACGTTGCAAGATGATCAAGAGTTTCGTCTGTTGCTAGTATTCCCTGCTTGGCGGCCTTGATATCTCCTGTTTTTAGATCTATAAATGCGACAATAGTTCTGATCTGTCTTGTTTTTGGATCTATCTCACTTTGGTATTGTTCAAGATATTCAAGCGCTTTTTCCTTAGCTTTGGAAGCTTCACCACGCAAGATGTAAACATAAACCGTTTCAAAAAGCGCGTCTTTGTAGTACTCGGAACTTTTCGGAATACTTTTGTACTCCACAACTGCTTTTTCAAGCTTTTTTCTGTGAAGCGCAATTCTTGCTAAAGACAAATGCACCTTTTCTCGCATATTTTCCGTTTCCGGAGCATCGGTCAATAAGACTTCCTCAAGCCGCTTCTCCGCTTTTTCGTATTCCTTTTTTTTAAGTAAATTCATTCCCACTAAATAGCTAATTTGCGCCCTTAATAGCGGGTCATAAACTGTTTCCAGATCCCTCTCTGCCTTCTCGCACCATTGATCGGCTAGTTCTCCCCTTCCGAGATTTATTGCCGCTTGAGATACTAAAAATTCTATAGCGGCTTTATGTTCAGCGGGCAATTCGAGCGACATTAGAGAAGACAACAATTCAAACATTTCCAGTCTGTTTTCTTGGGTTGATCTAGATGCCAGCGGAACCAACCTCTTTAGGGCATCTCTGAGTTGTACGTAATCCTTCTCCCTAGCAGTCAAAAAAGTTGCTACAAATTTTCTATATGCACCTATAGCGAGACGTTCCTGATTGGTTTTTTCGTAAGCTCTTGCCA
>CAILAO010001029.1 GCA_903832105.1 uncultured Pseudomonadota bacterium
CTTAACGCAGTTTAGCGTCGGATCCTTACTTTGCTTGCTTGCAAGCAGATCCCTTACGCGCGCCGTCATGTTAGCGGCAATCTGATTCGCGTACATGCTTTGTTTGGCGTAAGCGAGACTATAGATAAGGTCATCTAAAAATGACCATACGAAACCAGACCCAATAGCAAGAGAGAGGATCAGGACAATGAGAAATCCCGCCCCCCCACTTTCTTTTCCCTTTTCTCTTAGGGTCTGGTTGAAAAGGATCATACAATTCACTAAATCGACGGACTTTCCATGAACATCTTAGAGTAATCTGGCGCAGAACAGTAACAACAATTGACTTCCACTGTCGGCGGCGGCGTACATCCTAACGCTCTGACTTTGTAATTAATCAGGTAACTCCTCTCGGAAAAGTCTGGCGTCGGACGTTTTTTGCCTCGGTAGAAGTCGAGTGGTTTAGACTCACCGCCCATACCGAAGATCGCATTCACAGCAGCATTTGGCCCCTTGTAATTTTCAGAAGCCTTTTCATATTCGTTTTCAGGATGCGTCGCAGTATAAACCACGTTTATTGTCTCTGGCTGTAGGTTATAAACAATGCTGTTTAAGACCGTGTTGATGTACTCGGTGTTCTCTTTGAAACACTTATGTTTCGGTCTGTAACTCGCAAAGTTAGATTCGAACTCCTGTTGGGCGCTTTGCATGGCAGCCGCGCTCAAAACGATCCTGGTAAGTTCCTTTTTCGTCGCAGCGAAATCTGTCTTACTCACGAGTTTTTGCATTAGCGCTGGGAGATCACTTGAACCAACGCCTCTCCACAAGATATCGCAAGTTAGTTGAAGATGATAATGCTCCCACCAGAACTTATGCCCATTTTTAGGCTTTTTAATGCCAGGAACATTGACGCACATCTTCTCGCCTTTTATTGCATTGTGGATGTTATAGAGATCTTTGTATCCGGCGCTCCCCTGGATATTCCCAGCATCCATCGCGATCACATTCTTTGCGACGGAATACAACGGGTCTGAAGAAAAATCGTATTTTCCGCTTCCCATCGTAATGGCGACATCACTCTCAGTCACTTTAAAATCAAACTTCGTGTTGATCGCAGCAGGATTATTTGCCGCGCTGGTCATAGCTTCCGTAATTTTTGGCTTAACCTTCGTGATAAAGGCATAAGCGACTTCGGAAGGGGTCGGAACACTCGTCCCCGCCTTGGCACCGGAATCTCCATCCATCAATTTTTTACAGATCATGCTGCCTGCATAAAAATCAAAGCGATCATCTTTCTCTGCAACCGCAGGCATGCGAAATCCAGCCGTACTCATAACGAGATTCATGTGCCTTAAAAGGATGCTCTTCGCGGGCTCTTTGTCGTTATTCTTGTTCAGTTCCTTCATCATGTTGGTTTGATCTTTATCAGCTTTAAGATCAACCGTTGCCACAGGATACCACGTTTCGTTAGTAGGCAGAGGGCCGCACGGGAAGTCTTCTTTCACTTTTTGTCCCTTGGTATTGTAGTCTCTTGAACAGATCCCTGTTGTTTTGTTGAATGCCTCGGAATCACCAGCTGTCTTATCCATCCAATAGCCAAGAACATTCTGCACGACTTCATCGCCATCTTTCACATACTCCCAGTTTTTGTTTTCGGCTGCGAGTTTTGCTATATCAGAATCTCCGCAAAGCATTTCCGTCGTGAAGATGATCCCTTTTGTAAATGGCATACGCTTTGGAATTTCCGGCTCCGTGCGCGGAATCGTTCCTCTTATGGACCCGGTCACTTTCGCTGATATCGTGCCCACACTCGGTGTCGATGGTGTAGCAGTAGGCCGCTTCTTGAGTTGAACACCCGCGTGAAGTGTATATTGACCTGGCTTTTGGGTAATAAGAAATGTGGATACTTCCTGAGTCCCAAGCTTTCGTGCGAATGCAACCTTGGTCGTTTCAACAACTTTTTTGTCTCTGGAAAGCTTGTCCTCTGGAATATCAAAAAGCGTGCGTCGGCCTTTCTTTCCAAACTTCTTCAGAACGAGTTGCCGTCCTTTTTTGTCACCTGTCGATTCGATCGCATAAGAATGCACGTCGACCGGGATGCCCACGTACTTGCCTTTAATTTGGTTTGAATAAAGATAGTGACCGAGTTTTCTTATGTCAACCGGCCGTGAAAAGTCTGAATTGTCCGGCGAACTGATTGATGCTGAACTTGAGGGGAACATGTAAACAGCTTCATCTTGTTCCCACATATTGTGCTGGAAATCCGTCGACGGGAAAAATCCATTTACGTCCTGCGGTGTCACCGGATTGATATTAATAGCGTAGGTAAATCCGTCATAGATTGTTTTCATGTTTGCATCTTTATCGGCATCCGCGCCGGTATATGCCTTTAAGGCAATATCACGGCAATGGGCCTGCTTTTTACTGCAATCAGCAAAATCGGTAACCTTCTGAACAAAATAGTGCTTCGGATTTTGCTCATTAAAGAAAACTATGAGCGTTCCTGGTTCAACCTCGATGTCTTTTGCCGTCCCTAAAAACATGGTCCATCGAGCCCTTGCTGGGTCAGGATGGTTGGAACCAAATTGATTGATAAACTTAAAATATCCATTCGCCCCTGAACGCACCATCATATTGAATCCAGGGCTTTTCTCGTCTTTAAGCTCCCACATGATGTATTGTTCTTCGGATTTTGAGAAAACCTTCTTTGGAAGTTCTTTTTGAAACTTGAGCATCGTCGTGTTCTTTGAATCATAGGCAGGCTTCGTGTCAAAACGAGCTTCAGTATCTCTGAAGAACTCGAGGACCTTTATTTCTTTGTCTTCAAGCTCCGTAGGAACCAAACCATTTTCCTGATCGACTGTCACAATGCAAGCTGATCCTTCCCCACATTTCCCGATTTTGACGGGCATATTTTGGAAGTTGTATGCCATATCAGCATTCTTTAGATCACCAACAAAATTCTGCGCAAAACTTTCAAAGACGTTCTTCGTATGGGCTGATTTAAAGAGTTTGATCTCTTCACCTTTAAATTTTATAACAGCGATATAAACCGCCGACGCGACCACGGCCATGATCGCAGTGCCAATCAAAGCCTCAGTAAGAGTAAATGCCTTGTTCCCTGACCGTTTTTGCTTCCATGCCTTCATGAATCTCATGTGCGCTCCTTCACTTAGGACGTGTCCTAAAATCTGGGTAACGTTTTATACGGCTTCCAGAAAGTCTTCCGGGCTTTCCTAAAAAGCTCGACATCCCCAAAGTTAATTCACAAACAGATGTTTTGACTGCTGAAAGTATAACAATCCAAACAACTCCTGGCGAGTTAATTTTGCTAGGGAAATGGGATACTAAGCCGAGAGAATTATAGATTCAAATTTTTTTTGCTGGAACCCCAATTTTTTACCGTTTTTTTATGAAAAACAGTTATGCATTTTCGATCGTATTGCTTGATACCTGGGGCAAATTTAAACCTATTTTATAATCTCATCACTGTCACACTTCGAAAATCGTATTGACGCCAGCCAGCCAAAACGCTCGGTTGGCCAAAACTTGGTGAGACCAAAGCGTTTAGCGCCCTCGGGATCACGATCAGAACCCACATCAAAATTTCGAGTACTTGAATAGACATACGCCGAATCGTGAACGAGAATGCGATCGGATCGGTTTGGCGTGATGTCGCCAGAGGTGGCTAGAAAAATCTCATTTAATGATGTTGCTGTATGGCATTGACTTGGAGTTGAACAAAATTCAACTGCGGCATCTTTTAACTGGAGATAACTCAAAAAGTGATTAAACTCCTTCCCCTTCTCCTGGACCGGAAGAAATCCCGCAATAATCACTCTCTTAGGACAGCCATGAACCTCTTTCAAGTACGAAATGATGCAGTCCTGGAGAACGCTGAACAGTTCTGATGAGTTTTCAGTTTCTTTTGAGACATTGACGTCAAAAAGATAAATTCCCGATCCTTCACTTTCAACAGAGCTTGCATAAATGCCGCCGCCACTTCCAAGTTTGCAAAGTTTTTCTTGTCGGGGGGTCGCAGCAGCAAGTCCAGCGTCAATAGCGGTTCCAACAGCGATTGATAAAAATTCCGTTTCTTCCGTGTCAGCAAAATCACGTATCGCCACTTCCCGCCAAGAATAATCACTTAGGGCGCCGGCTGACAAAATCACCACGTCAGATCTTGTGGGGCTATCTGTTTCCTTCATCAATTCCTGAAAAAAAATTAAATCTGGCCTAATCTTTCTTAGGTTTGCATCAATCAGTTCAAGTCTAGACCTTCTGAACAGCCACTGACCTTTCCAAGAGGCGTTGGATAAACGCGATTGAGCCCTTTGAGAAAAAAGGCTGAGCGTTTGAATTGAGATAGCTCTCTTGTCGTATCGACCGCCACCTCGCTCAAGAAACGTGTTAACACAACCACCAATGGATGCTCCTAAAAGGACCACGAGTAATAAGCACCAAAACATCGTTTTTTTATGGGGCATAGGTTAGCAACCAAGATGGCGAGAAATAATCAGCCGCTGGATTTCATTAGTGCCTTCACCGACACGAAGCAATGCGACATCCCTGAAATGTCTTTCAACTGCATAATCCTTCATGAGGCCGTATCCACCAAAACACTGCTGTCCCTCCCTTGCGCAGAATTCCGCAACCTCCGTACAGTAAAGTTTTGCCATGGCGGCTTGTTTTCCGAATGGTTTTTCGTTTTGACGCAGCCAACATGCCTTATAGAGCAAATTCTCGGCCGCTTCGATTCGCATGGCCATATCGGCGAGTTTAAAGGCAATAACCTGATGCTTGGCAATCGCGACACCAAAGGTTTTTCGCTTTTTTGAATATTCCAGTGCCAAATCAAAAACGCCTTTGGCAAGACCAAGTCCCATGGCTCCGATTGAGAGGCGGCCATTATCTAAAGTTTCAAGTGTAATCCTAAATCCTCGCCCTTTACTTCCCAGAATGGCGTCTTCCGGAATACGAACATCCTCAAAGAAGAGTTCTCCAATACTTACGGCGCGCCACATCATTTTTCCGAGAACAGGCTTACGAATGAGTCCTGGCGTACTAGCCGGAACAAGAAACGACGTTAATTGGTTGCGTCCATCGCTCAGGGTTCCTGTAACTGCCTGAACGGTAATACCAGCCGAGAGTTCGCAGGCACTGTTGGTAATCCAAAGTTTTCGTCCGTTGATGATCCATTCTTTCCTTCGGTCGTCAAAAACAGCTTTGGTTTTAGTGGCTTGGGCGTCGCTTCCCGACTCGGGTTCTGTGAGCGCAAAAGCCCAAAGCCCATCTCCCGTGCAGAGAGAAGGTAAAAGCCGCTGCTTTTGCTCTTCCGTGCCGTAATAATAAATCGGGTTTATCCCCAAACTATTGTGGGCCGCAACAATAGCCGCTTGCGAACTATCGACACGAGCGAGTTCCTCAACAGCTACGATATAGGACAAATAGTCGAGACCTTGTCCGCCATATTCTTTCGGAATAATCATCCCAAGAAGACCCTGCTTACCGCTAGCTCGGGTAATTTCTGCTGAGTATTCTTCACGCTCATCGAGTCCTTTTGCTTTTGGCTCAATCTCGGCAACAGCAAAAGATCTGACCTTTTCTCTAAGTTTCTTTAATTCTGGGGTATCTGAAAACTCATATGCCATGTTTAACTTCCTTGGATCCTAAGATATATCAATGTCAGCATCGCGCATTCTTCCTTCTCTTCCTGTCGCACCCAGCAATATGCCAATATAAGATTTATAACGCCAGACCGAAATCTTTCCATCTTTAACCGCATCTTTTACAGCACATTCGGGTTCTTCGATATGCCTGCACTCACGATACTTACATTTACCAATATAATCACGCATTTCAACGAAACTATGGGTCAGCTCGACTGGGGTGTAGGGGGCTATAAGAAAACTTCGTATCCCTGGGGTGTCAATGACATAGCTCCTTGGGAGCCCAAGCTTAATAAAACTGGCATGGGTCGTGGTATGGCGACCCTTGTAAAAAAGCTCATCATCAGGCTCAACGGCCTGGATGAGTTCCGGATCAAAAAGATTGACCAGGGTTGACTTGCCTACGCCCGAATGCCCAGAAAGGAGCGTTATTTTTCCTTGTAAAAGATCCCTTAGTTGAAAGAAATCAGAACTCCCGGAATTTTTAAGATTCGGGTCGTTCGATTGAAGGCTTAGGACTTGGTATCCTAATCCTCGGTAAATTGCGGTCCGTTCCTCACATTCCTTACGGAGATCATCGCCCTCTTCCTCTTCTAGAAGATCCTTTTTAGTAAGGGCAATGACGCTCGTAATTCCTTCACTTTCGGCCAGGGTCAAATACCGATCGATTAACCCCCACTTTACTTTTGGACTAAGATAGCTCGCAACGATTAAGAGTTGGTCAATATTCGTTGCCAGAACGTGTTCGCGGTCAGGTGCGGCAGGATCAAGACGCGAAATCTTCGATGTGCGGGGGGCTAAGTTCTGAATGACGCATTGGGGCAAGTCTGATGAAGCTCCGACTTCAAGGTTTGACGCCGGTTCACACAGGACGCGATCTCCCACACATACGAAATTTCTCGACTCTCTTTTCGCAAC